>JABDRK010000322.1 GCA_013041785.1 Eudoraea sp. | reverse complement strand
GCGTTTTCTGCAAATTCACCGTTCTTACATCATCAATTTTACCAAGATCATCGATATTGAAGATAACAGCGTCCTGATCGAGAAAAACGTGATTCCAATTAGTCGATCTAACCGACCTGAATTGATGCGGCGCTTAAACCTCCTTTAACCTAGTCCACCACTTTTAGGCACTGGCCTACACGTTTATACTGATTGCCACTTTTCTTTTCTCCATATCTTCGGGGAAAGAGAACTATTTATGGAACTTAGGATCTTACAGGAGGGGGATATTACTCCTGAACTGGAGCACAGAACCTCCGTACTGTTGAAGCAACTCAATCCCGAGCTGAAACCCCGTGGACTGTCTGAAACCATCACCGATGCTAACAACCTCTATATCTTATGTGCTTTGGAAGGAGATGAGGTCCTTGGGATCGCAAGTTTAGCTATTTACCAGGTCCTTTCCGGCAAGAAAGGTTGGATTGAAGATGTGGTTGTTGATCACAAACACAGGAGGAAAGGGGTGGCAAGAATACTGACTGAGGAACTGATACGATTGGGCAGGGAACTTGACCTGAATCAGCTCTTGCTTTATACCGGGGCCCACAGAACAGCCGCACACCAACTCTACGAAGCTTGTGGATTTATAAGAAAGAACAGTTACCAATACATACTTTTTCCCTGAACAACCCCACCAGCTACGGGTGGGGGGAATGGTGCCCGGGCCCCCTTACGGCTTGAGTCTCTTATGGAATAAAGGTACTTTGGTAACGGCCCATTGAAGGGTTATGCCCAGTTCGGTAAATTCAAATCCGGTGGCAGTGGCAGATGCTATATTGGAATATTTACCGTAAACTCCAAGGTCCAGACGTTTTGAAATCTGGTGGTTCAGGTTTAGTTCTGCCCTGAAGATCGGGCTGAAATCCCCGTCTTCTACTTTTTGGAACCCACTGGCCGCACCCAAAACATACTGTAGTTTTCCACCTAGTGTACCCCGGGAATCTGCGAACAATTCATAAGCGTGAAAGGATTCCGGACTAAAATAGATCTCAGGCAACTGCTCACTAAAACTGAGGTATTGGTAATTAAGCCCCAATTTGAGTGCAGGCTTTTTAAATACTGAATAATAGAGGGAGCTGAATAACAGATTCCTGTTGTTCCCGTCGGTTTGCGCAGTATGCATTAACTGGGTAAACCATCCTAAATTTATGTTTGTGCCCAGGTTGTAGTTTAAACCATAATGGTTCATAACTATTTCTCTGGAAATAAGTTCCGCGTTGAAATTTTGTACTTCTCTCCGGTAACCCAGTTCCAGGTTTTGCAATTTTATGGGCTTTAACTGCAGCTTTACCTCTGTTATGGGCAAGGTATAAGAGGTTTCGGCAAATCGACTTTGGTTGATTCCCAGGTTTGTTTTCAGGAGCATTCCCGGTAGAATCTGATAATCCAGTCCACCAAAAAACAGATTGGATATAGCCTCGTCACCATTAACTGTATTCTCCGTTGTGCGATACTGATGGGAAACGGTCCCGCTCAATCTGGTGGACACCGGGATTGTTATTGAGGTTCCCTGAAAGAATGCACTGTTATTTCCGTTATCAAAGCTGTGGCCCCCTTTTTGGGTTACAACCGGGCGAAACTTGCGGTTTAACTTTTCAAGGAAAGCTTCAGCATCCTTTTGATTTGGAAAAACATCAAGTGTGCGGTATGCCGCCTGGTAAGCCATTTTATATTCTCCTTTGGCGAATAAGGCATTCGCTTTTCCGAGATTACCATCAAAGGAGCGACTATCCTTTTCCAGGATACGGGTATAGCTCGACAAGCTTTTGTCAAAATCACCGGTATACATACCCAGGGTTGCTTTTAGGGCCAACAACCAATTATCGTTAGGGTGTACGGCAGCAATACGGTCTATTTCATTATTTGCCATTTTAAACTGCCTGTTCCAAATAAGTGCCTGTACGTATCGTTCCCAGGCCTGTTGGAATTCAGGCTCACCCTCAAAAGCGGCAGCCATATCTTTTGCCCGAAGTGCTGTTTCCAGTGCTGCTTTATCCTCTTCATCCAGGTGTTCTACCAGGGCAATACCTGCCAGTGCGATAACGGAATCGCGAGTGGATCTGGCCATCCGCTGGTACGATTTTTTTGCCTCTTCAAGCGCTCCGGCCTGTATATTCAGGTTGGCAAGGCTCAGCAATACTTCGCGGTCTTCCGGGTAATCAGTAAAGATTTCTTTCAAAAGCGAAATCCCTTCCTGGTATTTCTTTTCTGTGGCCAGTTGATTTGCCAAGCCTAGCTTCATGTATTTCCTCGAAGTCCGGGCACTACTGTTTTCGGGCTGAAGCTGTAGTGCTTTGTTGATATAATTAAGAGCTTCCTCAAATTGCTTGAGATTACTAAGAGTATTTGCAAAGCCGAGTAAGGCTGAAAAATTATTGGGATTCTCGGCTACCAATTCCTGGTAATGCCCTTTAGCTTTTTCAAACTCTTCCTTCCACAGATAAGATTCATAAAGGTTCAATTGGATTTCCAGATCTCTGGGATATTCCTCCAGCAAGGATTCAAAGAGCGTACTGGCATTTTGGGGTTTCCCATTAAGTCCAACAGCCCTGCCATAACAAATAAGGGCAGTTTTATTTTTCGGCTCTTTCTCCAGGTAGGAATCAAAAAAGATTTCTGCTCTTTCAAAGTCCCCGGTTTCCAACATTCTGAATCCTGGATCCATAGGACCCTGTCCGAAGGCGAACAGACCTGCCAGGCATAATGCGATAACAATTAATTTAGTTTTCATAGGTTAAGATTTTGGGAAAAACAGGGCTGTTAATCCCTCGCTTTTCATACTATTTTTTTGGTAGGATAAAGTTAAGATGCCTTTATCCACCCCGGAAGTACGATATGTTCCATTCGTCTACAGCAATCCGCAATCCATCTATGCCCCCAACTTTTGAGCGTCAGATCTCAACATATTTGTACTCAAAATTGATGCAAAACTTAACCTTATCATCATGACTGTATCTCGAATATCACTTAAAAAAATAGCCCCTGAACAATTGTTTATGGGAAGCGTAATGCTGGTTAATGCCGGAAATTACCTCTACAATCTGTTGTTGGGAAGATTTCTTGGCCCTGAAGTTTTCGCGGAAGCCGCTTTGCTGGTAACCATGCTTCTAATGGTATCCTTTATAGGGATGACCTTTCAGATTGCCACAACCAAGTTTACCGTAGTCTTATCTGGTTTGGAGCGAAAGGCATTTCTGAGGAAGATGATGAAACTTTCACTCTTACTCGGAGTCGGGGGAGGAAGTCTGATCCTGATGCTGTCTGATTATATGCAACAGCTGTTTAAAACCTCATCATCAGGGATGTTTTTCATCTTTGGTTTCGGGATACCCATATATTTTGCCATGTGTGTAAACCGTGGATTCCTGCAGGGGCGACAGCAATTTGGGTCACTTTCTATCACCTATCAAACAGAAATGTGGAGCCGGCTGCTCATTACCCTGTTGTTGCTTCTTATCCTGCCCTGGAATCCTGTCCTTATCGTCGCAGTGGGTATTATTTTATCTTTCTTATTTGGATTGATCCCAATAAGGAAGAAGGATTATGCGCCCTCATCCATAGTAAATCTGGATCCGGAGGTCTGGGGAAAGGCCCGAACGTTTTTGATCCTTACAGCGGGTTACGAGCTTACACAGATCCTCATCAACAATACTGATGTACTGCTGGTAAAGCATTTTTTCGAAGCTAAGGAGGCAGGACTTTATGCTTCCATAGCCCTTATCGGACGTGTGGTGTACTTTGTTGCCTGGATGTTCGTAATGCTTTTACTGCCCGATGTCCTTCAGAAAAAGAAACAGGGACTGGATACCAGGCCGGTATTGATGAAGTATGTGAGCTATATCGGGATTTTTTCCGGAGCCATAGTCCTCGGCTGCTATCTTTTCCCGGAACTGATTATCTCCCTGATGTTCGGGGAAGCCTACCTGCCTGCTGCAGGCTTGCTGTGGCGCTATGCACTGGCTACCTCCCTGTTTGCCCTCTCCAATATCTTTGCCTATTACTTTCTTTCGCTGGAACGCTACACCCCGGTTATTCTGTCTGCGCTTCTCGGGGTTTCACAAATCGTGCTGATCCTGATTTTCCATACGAGCCTCAATCTGGTTATCGGGGTCCAGATATTGGCCATGTTAGCCCTCCTGGTTTTCCAGTGGATTTACTATATAAGTCACAATCAATAATTGCTGTAATTTGGGATATGGCTTATGTGCGACCAGGACCTCATTAGGGTCCCGGTTTTTTTGTGGTCCTTGCCTGTCTGAAGCTAAGAGAAAGGGATCCAAACCCTTAACGGCAGGCAGGTTCCATTCGTCTACAGTAACTGTGTATCCACCTTCCATCCCCAGAAATTCCATGGCAAATCCCAGATATTTGTACTGTAATTATTTAACCTAAATCTTAACCTGATGAAATTAGCAATTGTAACCGCATATCCACCCAGTAAGGTAACCCTTACAGAATATGGATATCATTTAGTAAAGCACTTCAGACTACAGGACGAAGTGGATGAAATTGTTCTGATCACCGACAGAACTGAAGGAGAAAAAGACCTTAACTTCGAGGAAGAAGGCTGTAAAATCACGGTCAAAGAGTGTTGGAGTTTCAACAGCTACGGGAATTTTTTCCGTATTGCCAGAACCCTTGAATCCGTTAAACCGGATGCTGTTCTCTTTAACCTGCAGTTCCTGAAATTCGGAGATAAAAAAGTTCCAGCTGCTTTGGGACTTATGTTACCCATGTATTGCCGTTTAAGGGGCATCCCTACCATATCGCTGCTGCATAATATTATGGAGCAGGTGGATTTGGATAACGCTGGCATTACCGCGAACAAATGGCTTCAGAAAATCTACAACTTTATCGGCACCACACTTACTAAGATGGTGCTGCGATCAGATATTCTGGCAGTGACCATTAGTAAGTATGTAGATATTCTTGAAAAGAAATACAAAGCACGAAATGTGGCCCTGGTTCCGCACGGAACTTTTGAAAGTCCTGAAGAGCCGAGTTACGTATTGCCTGAAGGCCCTATGAAGGTCATGGCCTTTGGAAAATTCGGCACGTACAAGAAGGTGGAGATTCTTATTGAGGCGGTAGAATTAATACGCAAACGCTCCAATCTGGACATGGAAATTGTAATCGCAGGCACGGACAGTCCCAACACACCGGGCTATCTGGATGGCATCCAACAACAATATGCCCATGTGAAAGGGCTGCAATTTACGGGTTACGTTGCCGAAGAAGATGTTCCTGGACTGTTCAGAGACAGTGCTGTGACTGTTTTTCCCTACACCAGTACCACAGGGAGTTCAGGTGTGTTGCACCAGGCAGGATGCTATGGTAAAGCAGCGGTGCTTCCAGACCTTGGGGATTTGAGTATCCTCGTTCGTGAAGAAGGGTATGCAGGGGAATTTTTTGACCCCAAAGATGTGGCATCCCTCGCAGATGCCATAGAAAAAGTACTGGCAAATGAGGCCTATCGGATTTATCTGGGTAAAAC
>JABDRK010000309.1 GCA_013041785.1 Eudoraea sp. | reverse complement strand
GTCAAAAACTCAGCTTAGCGGGGGACATCGTAACCGCTTCCCAATCAGGTAAATTCCTGGTAGACGGGATTGCCGCGGATCTTTTTATGGTCGATTGAGCAATTTTGACCAACGCTTGCTTTTCCCTCATGGGGGATTCACTTAAGTTTGTACTCTCAAACATCAATATTCCGGACAAACACCCTCTTTATGATTGCCACAATACAGTACGGGAGCAGACAATTCAAGGTAGACTTTACTAAACCATTAGATATTTCAATCCCCATACAGGATGGGGCTTCCAATGTAAATGCCTGGTATGTAGGTCCGCCCAAAATTCAGCCCTATTCGGATGGGGAATTTACCGGGGCTGTGCGTAACGGGGCTGATGTAAATTTCAATAGGATAGCATGTATCCCGCATTCCCATGGCACCCATACCGAATGCGTGGGACATATCACAGAAACTGTACATAGTGTAAATACCCATTTGCGAAAATACTTTCATGTAGCAGAACTGATTACGGTTGCTCCTGAGAAACTGGGGGATGATTTTGTTATTTCTGCCAAGCAATTGAGTTATGCCCTCAGAAATAAGAAAAGGGAAGCCGTGATCATCCGCACCCTCCCGAACACCCTCCAAAAGCGCACCCAGCAGTATTCCCATACCAATCCGCCTTACCTGCTGGAGGAAGCCACCCAATATCTGGCAGGCAAGGGCATAAAACACCTGCTTATCGACTTACCATCGATCGACAAGGAACAGGATGAAGGGGCTTTAAAGGCCCATCGTGCTTTTTGGGGCGTTGACGATGAAATTCGTTATGATGCCACCATAACCGAGTTTATTTATGTGGACAATAAGATTGAGGATGGCACCTATTTACTGGATCTGCAGGTGGCGCCCATTGAGAACGATGCCAGCCTTTCAAGGCCGGTGCTCTATGCACCGCTGCAATAGGAGGACTTCCATTGCAATCCGTATATTTACTTCATGGAGAACAGTATTGAAATAGTCCTGGGATTGCTGTTGGGGGCTATCCTGATGTTCTGGACCTATACCTATTTCAGGAAAAAGAAAAGCAAGGAACTTACCGAACACCAGTCGGTAGTCCTACTGCAGAAAATCCGTAGTGTGTGCAAACTGATGACTATTGAGGGCGATTTTGCAGAGATTTATCGATATGAGAATACGCGCAGGCATTTTATGAGCCTGTTCAATAGCAAAAAAAGAGCCTTAATAGTAATTAATGCCAAGGCGCAAATTGGATTCGACCTTAAAAAGGTCAATATGTACGCCGACAATGAAAAAAAGTTGATTATTCTCTCCAATTTTCCCGAACCGGAAGTAATGTCTATCGAACCCGAATTGGAATTCTATGATATCAAGAATGGGTTGTTCAACAGTTTCAGGCCCAAGGATCTGACTACATTAAACAAAGAAGCCAAGGAACATATCCGGGAAAAGATCCCGGAGAGCGGCATTATGGAAACTGCGAAACGGGAAGCACTGGAAGCCGTATTATTGATCGAGCAGATTGTGGAAACAATCGGGTGGAAGCTGGATTATTCCTCCCTCGAAATTGATGATAAAATCCGTTCACGCTTATCCGAATAATTAAAAAAGATACCTCTATGAAGAAATATCTGATTGCACTCCTAATATCCGGGATTAGCCTAATGGGTTTTAGTCAGGATACGAATACCATGCGGACTTTTGACCCCGCTTTTGTCCACAGTGTATATTTCTGGTTGCACAATCCGGATAGTGAAACGGATCGGGCAGCATTTGAAAAAGCCATACATACTTTGCTCGCTAACTCTAAGTATACCAAAACCAACTTCCTGGGAATACCTCCAAAGTCGGAGCGGGAAGTAGTAGACGACTCTTTTACCTATAACCTGTTCGTTACTTTCGAATCTGCAGAAGCCCAGGAAGCTTACCAGGTGGAAGAGGCACACCTCGCATTTATCCAGGAAGCACAGTCGCTCTGGAAAAAGGTTGTAGTATACGATGCACAGGGTCAGGTACAATGACTGTTACTAAGAGCGGATTATGCATATTGAGGCCTTCAGGCAATATTGTTTGAGCAAAAAGGGGGTGACCGAGGAATTCCCTTTTGACGAGGTTACCCTGGTCTTTAAGGTGATGGGCAAGATGTTTGCCCTGGCTCCTCTGGAACGGATACCTTCACAGGTTAACCTCAAATGTGACCCGGAAAAAGCCATATTGCTTCGGGAGGAATGGGACGGGGTAATCACACCCGGATACCATATGAGTAAAATTCATTGGAACACGTTGATAATGGAGCAATTGCCCACAGCGCTGCTTATGGAACTTATAGATAACTCCTATGATCTTGTGGTAGCAAAGTTTCCCAAAAAACTAAGGGCTGAATGGGAGGCTCTGGAAGAATAATCAAAAAGACTATGCATAAAAAATGCCTGGCAGAAACCTCCAGGCATTGGTTATCTTTGTTTTTCTCAGCATAACGCCCATGCAGGATCCCAATGAATATTACACCCGTCGGCTTACGGAGCTAAAAGCCGAGAAAAAGAAACTTTCCGGACAGTTGTTTCGGTATAGCTTGTTACGCCTTCTCGTCTTTCTTTCGGTGCTATTTGCCCTTTATTTTTTTTACGGTGAAGTACAACTTTTAATTGGTTTGGGCCTTCTTGCCCTGGTGGTTTTTGTATTTCTGGTAATGCGATTCAACCATTTACAATTTCAGAAGCGGAAATGTGATGCGCTTATCCAACTTAACGAGACCGAATTGGCGGCGTTGAAAGGGGATTATCTGCAACTCGCTGAGGGGGCGGAGTATGAAGACGGTGAGCATCATTTCTCCCGTGATATAGACCTTTTTGGCGTGGGGAGTTTCTTCCAGTATATTAATCGGACCGCGCTTACAGAAGGAAAAAATATCCTGGCCAAATGGTTAATGAGTAACCATAACGAACAGCTTGTGCTCAAACAGGAAGCCATAAAGGAATTACGGGATGCCACGGAATGGAGGCAGGAATACACTGCAATTGCGGCCATGGTCAGTACCGAGGCAACCCCCTCACAATTGTCCAAATGGTTTCGGGAATACCAACCTATTCTCAATGGACGATTCAAGGTAATCCCCCTGGCTTTTGGTCTTATTTCCCTGGCCTTTATCGCGGCTTATCTGTTGAACGTGCTCTCCGGATGGAGTCTTTTTTTCTGGTTTCTGGCCGGCCTGGGTATCTCTGGAATCTACTTAAAACGGATAAACAGGCTGTCGGTATTATCCGCGAAGGCACTGGATACGTTTCAGCAATTTCATAAACTGATCCACCTTCTGGAAACCACTCCATTTAAGGCGGAACTGCTATCCCAGAAACAGGCGATATTCAAGAATGATGAGGAAGCTGTTTCCCGGTCGGTTCGGAAATTTGCAGATATCCTCCATGCTTTTGACCAGAGAAACAACATGCTTATTGGGATCCTGGGTAACGGCTTTCTGCTATTG
>JABDRK010000288.1 GCA_013041785.1 Eudoraea sp. | reverse complement strand
GAGGACCATATCGATTGTGAGCGTGTGCAGGATCCCTATTCGCTGCGGTGTATCCCTCAGGTGCACGGGGCTTCGCGTAATTCCTGGCTGCATTTAAAAGAACTTCTGGAAATTGAACTCAATGCCGTTACGGACAATCCTGTTATCCTTGATGATAACCTGGCCATCAGTGGTGGTAACTTTCACGGGCAGCCATTGGCCATGGCACTGGACTATGCCTGCGTAGCAGCCTCGGAGATCGGGAATATCTCCGACCGCAGGATCTATCTTGCCCTGAAAGGGAATCCAGGTGTGCCCAAACTGCTCATGGAAGACACCGGGATCAATTCGGGATATATGATACTGCAATATACCTCAGCGGCACTGGCCAGTGAGAATAAAAGCCTTTGCTTTCCATCGAGTGCCGACAGCATTCCTACTTCATTAGGTCAGGAAGACCATGTGAGTATGGGATCTATAAGTGCGAGGAAGGCCCTACAAGTGCTCGAGAATGTGGAAAAAATCCTGGCCATTGAATTGTTGACCGCTGCACAGGCGTTTGAGTATCGAAAACCCCTTAAGTCCGGTAAACTATTGGAGCAGGTACACAAAGCGGTCAGGCAACGGGTTAAATTCGCAGAAAAAGACCGGGTATTTAGTGAGGACATAGAAAAAGGGATTCTGATGATCCGCAACAAGGTAATTATCCATATTGTTGAAGAGGCCCGGGAGCAAGCCAAACTGTCAATTTCCACCCCCTTTACCGAAGAATTTGAAACCTATTGATACACATGTCACAATACACTTTCGTTGGTCCTATTACCCAGCTACTTCCCATGGTTGGATTGCCCTTAAAAGGTGCAATTTCTGATGGGGAGTTGCCTGTCTGGGAATCATGTGGCATCTTACTGGAAGGAAACCGGATTTTCGAAATAGGTGACTATCGGGACCTGGCCAAAAAAGCAAAGGACCTTAAAGCAAAAATTGTGCTGTTGGAAAGCCCGTGCGTAGTATTGCCCGGTTGGATCGACGCCCATACCCATATTTGTTTTGAAGGCAGCAGGGCGCGTGATTATGCCGACAGAAATTCCGGTGCCACCTATCAGGAAATCGCACAAAGAGGAGGTGGTATCTGGGATACGGTCACCCAAACCAGAAAAGCGGATCAGGATACCCTTGCCCAGGGAGTAGTCAGGAGGGCAAATACCCATTTGCTGAATGGGGTGACTACCATTGAGGTGAAAAGCGGATATGGCCTTGATGTTCAGGAGGAATTGAAAATGCTCAGGGCAATCAGGGAGGCAGACAGCAGGACGCCTGCGGACTTGATCCCGACATGTCTTGCAGCGCACATTCCACCCAGGGATTTTCCCGGGGGAGCTTCAGCTTATCTGGACGTTTTGGAGCAGGAATTGCTTCCGGTACTGCTCCGGGAGAACCTTAGCAATCGAATCGATGCTTTTATTGAAAAAGGGGCTTTTGATCCAAAAACCATCCTTCCTTACTTAAAGAAAGCTAAGGAAATGGGTTTTCAACTGACCCTGCATGCGGATCAGTTTTCAACCGGCGGAAGTGAAATCGCGGTAGCTTGCGAAGCGTTGAGTGCAGATCACCTGGAAGCAAGTACTGAAAAAGAGATCCAATTGCTGGCCGGTAGTTCGGTGATTGCCATGGCATTACCAGGGGCTTCACTGGGCCTGGGTTGTGCTTTTGCTCCAGCCCGAAAGCTGCTTGATGCCGGGGGAGCGGTAGCCATTGCCAGTGACCATAATCCCGGATCAGCTCCCATGGGGGATTTGCTTACCCAGGCCAGTATCCTTGGGGCTTTTGAAAAACTCAGCAACGCAGAAATTCTTGCCGGGATAACGTTTCGCGCTGCAGCGGCACTGGATAAACAGGACCGTGGCGTTTTGCAAAAAGGATTTTTGGGCGATTTTATTATCTTTTCTACAACCCATTACAACGAAATTCTATACCATCAGGGAAGCCTGAAGCCCGAAAGCGTTTGGAAAAATGGAAAACAGGTTTTTCCGATTAATAACCAATAACTGATATGGAAACATCTACAGCCCTTTCCGAATTTCAGTCGGCCATATTACAGGGAATTCCCAAGGATCTCCCACCCAAAGCCACCTATAATGAGCAGCTGAGCCATGCCCCGAACCGAAAGGACATCCTCAGTGTGGAGGAAAAGAAATTGGCTGTTAGAAATGCACTTCGCTATTTTCCAAAATCATGGCATGAAGAGCTGTCCAGGGAGTTTGCCGGAGAATTAAAAACATACGGGCGAATCTATATGTACCGGTTTAAACCGGAATACGCCATGTACGCCCGACCCATAGACCAGTATCCGACAAAGACAAGTGAGGCTGCTGCAATCATGCTGATGATCCAAAACAACCTGGACCCTGCAGTTGCACAACACCCGGAGGAACTCATTACCTACGGCGGTAACGGGGCGGTATTCCAGAATTGGGCACAGTACCTCATTACTATGAAATACCTGGCCAACATGACCGATACGCAGACCCTGCACCTGTATTCCGGACATCCTATGGGGCTCTTCCCTTCGAGCAAGGATGCTCCCCGTGTGGTGGTCACAAACGGCATGATGATCCCAAACTATTCCAGTCAGGAGGACTGGGAACGATATAACGCCCTGGGGGTAACCCAATACGGACAAATGACTGCGGGCTCGTATATGTATATAGGGCCTCAGGGGATTGTTCACGGCACTACCATTACCGTGATGAATGCGTTCAGAAAAGTGCTTGAAAAGGGAGTTTCTCCAAAGGGCAGGGTATTCCTCACCTCAGGCCTCGGGGGTATGAGCGGGGCACAACCCAAAGCAGGGAATATTGTTGGGTGTATCACCATTTGCGCTGAAATCAACCCGGCTGCCGCTGAAAAACGACATAAACAAGGCTGGGTTGATGAACTGGTATACGATCTGGAAACGCTGGTAAAACGAACACGGAAAGCCATCGGGGATGAAGAGGTGGTCTCCCTGGCCTATGTAGGGAATGTGGTAGATGTCTGGGAAAAATTTTTAAAAGAAGGGGTTTTTGTCCATTTGGGATCGGATCAGACTTCACTGCACAATCCCTGGGCCGGGGGATATTATCCTGCCGGCATGTCCTTTGATGAAGCCAATCTCATGATGGTAAAGAATCCGGAATTGTTCCGTGATAAGGTCCAGGAGTCCCTGAGGAGACAGGTAGACGCCATTAACCAACATACGGCAAAAGGCACGTATTTCTTTGATTACGGAAACGCATTTTTATTGGAAGCCTCGAGGGCTGGTGCCGAGATTTTTGCAGCGAATGGCATTGATTTCAGATACCCTTCCTATGTGCAGGATATTTTGGGACCCATGTGTTTTGACTATGGCTTTGGGCCCTTTCGATGGGTATGCACATCAGGGGATCCAAGAGACCTGCAGGCTACAGACCAAATTGCCCATGAAGTTTTACAGTTGCTATACCAAAAAGCCCCTGCTGAAATTGCCAGGCAACTTCAGGACAATATCCACTGGATAGCAGAAGCCGAACAAAACCAGTTGGTGGTGGGTTCCCAGGCGAGGATCCTGTATGCAGATGCCGAAGGCAGGGTACAGATTGCCGCGGCCTTTAATGAAGCTATAAAAAATGGCGCCATTTCGGCACCTGTGGTTTTGGGACGTGATCATCACGATGTAAGCGGAACGGACTCCCCCTACAGGGAAACCAGCAATATTTATGATGGCAGCAAATTTACTGCCGATATGGCCATCCATAATGTTATTGGTGATAGTTTCAGGGGAGCCACCTGGGTCTCCATTCACAATGGAGGTGGAGTTGGATGGGGTGAAGTGATCAACGGCGGATTCGGGATGGTCCTTGATGGTTCTGAGGCAGCCCTGAAAAACCTGAAAAATATGCTCTTTTTCGATGTGAATAACGGGATTGCACGCAGGAGCTGGGCCCGAAACGAGGAGGCCAGTTTCGCCATCCAAAGGGAAATGGAGCGTACTCCTGGCCTTACCGTTACCCTGCCGAATCTTGTTGAAGAACAGTATTTGCGAGGCCTATTTGAAAATCCCGATTAATCCCATTGAGCAGCAAAAACATGAAGTATTATCATCCTCCCAAACCCGAAATCTGGAAAGGCCGAAGCAGCAAAACGGCCCAGTATCTTCATGAACAGGTTAATTTCCAGGATTTGGAGGCGGCAAAAATACAGTGTGATATAGGGTTTGCGCTTTTGGGTTATGCCTGTGATGAGGGAGTTCGCAGAAACCAGGGCAGAGTTGGGGCAAAGGAAGGGCCGGATGCGATCAAACAGGAATTGGCAAAACTGCCCTGCCCCCTTTCCTGGGACAGTTCCTTGGTGGATGTTGGTGCAGTATCCTGCCCCGATCAGGATTTGGAAAGCGCTCAGGCTGCCCTATCCGAAAAGGTGAAGGTACTCCTGGATAAAGGATTTTTTCCTTTATTGCTGGGCGGAGGCCACGACATCGCCTATGGACATTACTCGGGTATAAGGGAGCATCTGGGCCCTGATGCTGAGATAGGTATAATCAATTTTGATGCGCATTTTGATCTCAGGAACAATTCAGGAGGAAATAATTCCGGAACTCCGTTTTACCAGATTGCCCGCAAACAAAAAGAACGTAACCGGCCCTTTCATTACCTCTGTCTCGGGATCAGGGAAGAGGCAAATTCCAGGGAACTCTTCAATACGGCCAGGGAATTTGATGTAGACTGGGTTACCAATGACACATTCAACCTGCAGCATACCGAATTTCTAAGAGACCAGATCCGGGACTTCCTGGAGGAAGTAGACCGGGTCTATCTCACCATCGACCTGGATGGATTTTCTTCAGCTTATGCCCCTGGGGTCAGTGCTGCTTCCCCATTTGGATTTACACCAGAAATTGCCCTCTGGACACTGCAAATAATAATAGCTTCCGGAAAACTGATCAGCATGGATCTGGCCGAGATGAACCCTGTGTACGACCAGGATGGGCAAACTGCAAAACTTGCAGCGGGAATCCTGCATCATGTTTTACGGAATCAACAATTACTCTAGCCAGGATTGGTAGTATTTCCCATCATCAATATCCATAGCCTGCTGCGTAATTTGCAGCGGTTTAAAGGTGTCGATCATGACCGCCAGTTCACCAGTGCCTTTTTTTCCAATACTGGCTTCATAGGTGCCAGGGTGCGGCCCATGCGGGATGCCGGCAGGATGTAAGGAAATATAGCCCTGGTCTATGTTTTTCCGGCTCATAAAATCTCCGTCAACATAATACAACACCTCGTCAGAGTCTATATTGGAATGGTTGTATGGCGCAGGAATGGCTTCCGGGTGGTAATCGTACAATCGGGGACAAAAAGAGCATACCACAAAAGCACCCGTTTCAAACGTCTGATGTACCGGAGGCGGCTGGTGAACCCTGCCCGTAATCGGTTCAAAATCGTGAATAGAAAAACCATAGGGATAGTTATAGCCATCCCAGCCTACCACATCAAAAGGATGGGAAGTATATAAAAGGTGGTGCAATTGTCCCTGCTTCTTGACCTTGATCAGGAATTCCCCTGTTTCATCATGGGTCTGCAGGTTCTGAGGCAATTTAAAATCACGTTCACAAAACGGAGAATGCTCCAAATGCTGTCCGAACCAGTTTCTATAGCGTTTGGGGGTATACAGTGGATGATAGGACTCTGTGATCAGTAAACGGTTTTCTTTGGTGTCAAAATGAATCTGGTAAATCATCCCTCTGGGTATCAGCAGGTAATCTCCATATTCAAAGGGTATTTCTCCCAGGAGGGTTTTGAGGGTACCACTTCCCTTGTGTACAAACAGCAGTTCGTCTGCATCTGCATTTTTGTAGAAATAGGTAGTCATAGAAGTCTGGGGTGCTGCCAGCCCGATATGCACATCGTTGTTGAACAAAATCACCTTGCGACTGTCCAGATAGTCTGCTTCGGGCTTCACGTCCAACCCCTTGAGCAATCGGGATTTCATGTTGTGTTCCAC
>JABDRK010000265.1 GCA_013041785.1 Eudoraea sp. | reverse complement strand
CATTGGGCGTAATAATTCCAGAAAGGAACTAAAAGTAGCCCAGGGAGCAACGTTCCGTGTAGAAGGAAACCTCACACTTTATGGAGATTTGATACTCGAAGACGGTGCTACGTTGGAATTTTTGGGTCCCGACTCCAGAGTCAACATTTTTGGTGAAGTCCAAATAGGAGATAATGTGAATATTTCTGGAACATTTGAGGATATCAGAAATAAGTTCTGAGAAAGCTGAAACACAAAAAAAACCTCTTCTGAAGAGGGTTTTTTGTTTATTGAACTTATTTAAAGAGTTCTGCTATCCTGTTTTCAAGGTCTGGCCCACGTAGATTTTTCGCTATGATCACTCCATTTTCATCCAGCAGGAAACTGGCCGGTATGGCATCTACATTATAAAGCTCGGCGATTTCATCGAAATAATCCACATTGGAAACATGATTCCATTCGAGACCATCATCTGTAATTGCTTTTTTCCAATCCTCCGCTTTGCGATCCAATGAAACTCCGAGGATACTTAAACCCTGCTCTTTGTATTTATTATAAACACGAACGATATTGGGATTTTCTGCCCTGCACGGACGACACCAGGCAGCCCAAAAATCAACAAGGGTAACCTTGCCAAGGACATCGTTCAGAGCCAATTCTTCTCCTGTTGGTGTTGGTGCTGAGAAATTGGGAGCCTTTGCACCAACGGTTACTTTCTCGCCCTTGTCAATTTTTTCTTTGATTTTTTTACCAATTTTTGAATTCTGGATTTCCGGACTCAGGGAATCATAAAGGGATTTGATTTCACTTTCAGGCAACAATTGCTGTTGTTGTGCTTTTTGTATGATCAAAGCAGAAATTATGGCTTTGGGATTTTCTCTCACGTAATTCAGCTCAAAATCCCTGGCCTCTTCCTGTAGTTCGGAATACTCCTGTCTTAAGGAATTCATTTGTACCGTATCCATTTCTGCAGATGCTTTACGCATATCCGCGGTCATGCCCCTTGCCTTGTAGGCCATGTTCCTTGACCCATCGAGAAAATCAGAAAACAATTCGTTTTGAAAGGTTCCTTTAACCTGGGAATAGCCAAGGCTGTCTCGCTGAGCTTTTATTTCTATGTTGCCATTTTCCAAAACAAAAGGGATGTTGCCACGCAGATTGTCGAAGAAGATATAATGTATTTCAGCCTCCTCTTGATTCCCGCTAAACGTATACACACCATTAACTACCGATGTAGTATCAACATTGATAAAACGACCTACATCATTGGTTTTTCTCAGGAAGGCCTGGGCTCCATCCTCCATTTCTCCGATTATAGAACCATTGATTTCATAGCCTTTTGGTTCCGGGGAACAATTAACCACTAACGCAACCAGGATTAGGACAAACAGTGTATTTTTCATAAAGTACGATTTAAGAGTGCAAAAATACTGATATCGGCGTGAATAAAAAAGCCCTTGACGATCTCTTGTCAAGGGCTCTGTTTACCTTTTTTATGTGCGTCAAAACTGATATCGTATTCCCAGGGCAATATCGAAGTCAAAATTATCGGAAAAATCGTCATAGCCCACAAGCCCAATTTCCGGTCTGAAATCCAGGGAAAGAAGCAGCGGGATATCAAAATTGTATTCTATACCAATATTTCCCGCACCGAACACGAATAAGCCGCCGTCCAGTTCATCGTTTGGTACCGCATCAAAGTCGACACTGCCCAGGCCGCCTCCAACACCGTAATACCAGTTGAAATTGCCATCCAGGGTATGTATCCACTGGTAAACTGCTGCCAGTTTAAAGGCATCGAAATTACGGTTGTCCCGCCATCCCAGGTTAAGTTCCAGGCGATTGTAACGCGCAATGGACTTCTGATAGGAAATTTCAGCTCCGAAACCGTCGCTGTCTCCCAATCTCAATCCTAAGGCGTGTTCTGAAATGTTCTGGGCACTCATCGAGATCCCGATAAAACAAAAAATAACAGGAATTAATTTTAAAATTTTCATTGGTTCTAAGTTTTAAATATTATTAGTTGCCTACTGGCAATGATACAGTCAATAAAAACTTAAATTAGCTGGTAAAATTGTCTCCTTTTGGAAAAAAACTTATTCACAAAGATAAGCAATGCCCTAGAAGGATCTATTCACCTGGATAGACTCACCAGGACACTATATGCAACAGATGCTTCGGTATACCGTATGCTCCCTAAAGCTGTTGCATATCCAATGTCAGTTAGGGATATAAAGTTATTGGTTCAATTTGCTTCAGAACATCACATTGGCCTCATCCCCCGAACAGCGGGAACTTCTTTGGCAGGTCAGTGCGTGGGGGAAGGAATTGTTGTGGATGTGTCCCGCCACATGACCCAGATTCTGGAACTCGACCTTGAAAAAAAGCAAGTCAGGGTACAACCGGGAGTTATCCGTGATGAACTCAACCAGTTTCTCGCACCGCATGGACTATTTTTTGGTCCGGATACCTCAACTTCCAATCGCTGTATGATCGGCGGCATGGTAGGGAATAATTCCAGCGGTACAACTTCCATTCAATTCGGGGTTACACGGGATAAGGTAATCGCACTTAAAACGGTATTGGCAGATAGCACAGAAGCAGAATTTAAAAGCTTGTCGACTTCTGCATTTCTGGACAAGGCAAAAGAAGAAACCCTGGAAGGAAGCATTTACAGGAATATTAAAAAAGAATTGGAAAATAGCCGGGTTCAGGAGGAAATCAAAACCCATTTTCCCAAATCAACGATACACCGCAGGAATACCGGCTATGCCGTAGACACACTTTTAAAGAATACGCTGTTTGGGGGGGATAAGGACGAGATCAATCTTTGTGAAATTTTGACAGGTAGTGAAGGAACTTTGGCTTTCACAACAGAAGTTACCCTGCAATTGGATGATATGCCACCGCCCTTGTCGGCTATGGTGGTCACCCATTATGCCAGTCTGGAAAATTGCCTGTCGGATGTACTTCCGTTGATGGCCTGCGACCTGCACCTTTGTGAAATGATGGATAAGGTGATCCTCGACTGTACAAAGAACAACCGGCAGCAACTTGCCAACCGTTTTTTTGTGGAAGGAGATCCCAAAGCGCACTTAATGCTGCAGGTATGCGATGATACAGAGGAGGGCTTGCAAAACCAAATTAATAATCTACTGGCAACGATTAAAAATTCTGGATTTAGCTATGCTCATCCGGTGCTCTTTGGCGCTGATATTAAGAAGGCTATTGAATTGCGAAAAGCTGGCCTCGGCTTACTAGGGAATATGGTAGGGGATCGGAAAGCAGTGGCCTGTATCGAGGATACAGCAGTGGCTTTGGAAGATCTAAAAGACTTTATCGGAGAATTCACAGCCATTATGAAAGGCTATGAGCAGGAAGCCGTGTATTATGCCCATGCCGGGGCAGGGGAGTTACACCTGCGACCCATTCTGGATCTAAAAAAATCAGATGATGTTGCACTTTTCAGGGCTATTACCACAGAGGTTGCCAGCTTAACCAAAAAATACCGGGGTTCTTTTAGTGGGGAGCATGGCGATGGAATTGTACGGGCCGAATTTATTCCGATGATGATCGGGGAAACGAACTACGAATTGCTAAAAAGAATAAAAACGTATTTCGACCCCAGCAATATTTTCAATCCGGGTAAAATTGTTGACGCTTACCCCATGGACAAGTCACTGCGTTACAAAACCGACCGGGACGAACCGGATATCAAAACCCTTCTGGATTTCTCAGATACCCAGGGTATCCTCAGGGCAGCTGAGCAGTGTAATGGGAGTGGAGATTGTAGAAAAACACATGCTGCTCCGGGAACCATGTGCCCGAGTTACCAGGCCACAAGGGATGAAAAGGATACGACACGGGCCCGGGCCAACGCTTTACGTGAAATGCTAACGACGAATACAAAGGACAATCCATTTGATTCTGAAGAATTGAAAACCGTATTCGACCTGTGCCTGAGTTGTAAGGCCTGTAGTAGTGAATGTCCAAGCAATGTAGATATTGCTGCTATGAAGGCAGAATTCCTGCACCAGTACCAGCAAACCCATGGATATTCCTTCAGGAGTCGATTGTTTGCCCATAACTATACCTTAAATAAAATAGGAAGCATAACTCCACAGCTCACCAACTGGTTATTTCAAAACCGAATAACCGGGGGATTCATTAAAAAAATAGCGGGTATCGCGACAGATCGTCCATTGCCCAAAGTATCAACGAACAATTTAGATAAATATCTAAAACGCACTGTAAAAGAATTAAATAGCAATGATACTGTAGTATTATTTATAGATGAGTTTACCCAGAACCTGGATACGGCTATAGGTAAGGATGCCATAGATCTATTGATAGGGCTTGGTTATCAGGTGGAATTGTATTTCGGTCAGACCGGCCGCGCACAAATCTCAAAGGGCTTTCTTAAATCGGCAAGGCGATTGGCCCGAAAGAATCTGGATGGCCTTGCAGGGTATGTATCCCGCGGAATCCCGGTGCTGGGGATAGAACCTTCGGCAATCTTGAGTTTTCGGGATGAATATAAGCGTTTCAACCTGGGTGAGGAAAGAACGGAACAACTGGCTGCTAATTCGTTTCTGATTGAGGAGTTCC
>JABDRK010000230.1 GCA_013041785.1 Eudoraea sp. | reverse complement strand
AGAAGGATCTGAAGTCTTCCCTCGACCTAACCTGGGAGGCGAATCAGGAGTTGTCTGAAAACGAATTCGTCAAGGCTGAAGCAGATTACCGAAGGGCGATCTCCAAAAGCGACGAAAATGTTATTGCGCCTTATAACCTGGGAACGGCTTATTACAAAAAAGAAAGCCTGGAAGAAGCATTTGGTAGGTTTAAACAGGCAGGGGAACTGGCCGAGGCCAAGCCTGAAAAACACAAGGCCTTTCACAATATGGGCAATGTATTCATGAAAAATGAAGAATACGCCAAGGCTATTGAGGCTTACAAAGAAGCATTGAGAAACAATCCCGAAGACGAAGAAACCCGATATAATTTGGCACTGGCCAAAGCCCTGGCAGAGCAACAGAAAAACCAGGACAAAGACGGGGATAAAGACGAAGATTCAAAAGAAGACGAAGATTCTGAAAATAAAGGCAAAAAAGAACAGGAAGACCAACAACAGGACAATAAGGAAAAAGACGGAGGGGATCAGGAAGAAGACGAGAACAAGGATGGGGATGGAAATGAGAAAAAGGACCAGACTAAGGAGGGTGAAAAACCCGACGAGCAAAAACAGCCACGCAGCAGTCAACTATCTCCTCAACAAATAAAAAATCTGCTGGAAGCCATGCAGAATGAAGAAAATAAAGTGCAGGAAAAGATGAACGAAAAGAAGGTCAAAGGACCTAAAAGCAAAAATGCCAAAGATTGGTGATGACTAAAAATATTATACATAGTGTTCTTCTTCTTTTTTTCCTGATCGGGTCCTCTCTGGGATTCGCGCAGGAGGAGGAAACCATTGAGTTTAAAACAAATCTCAGCAAGGAAAAGCTCGGGATCAATGAAAGACTCAGGGTAGAATTCACGATGAATAAAGACGGTGATAACTTTACCCCTCCTGATTTTGAAGGGTTTCGCGTACTTATGGGTCCATCACAATCCATCAGTTCCTCCTGGATAAATGGGGTGAGAAGTTATTCCAAGACTTATTCTTATACCCTCGCACCTTCTGAACGGGGAACCTTTACTATTAAACAGGCTACGATTGTAATTGATGGAAAGACTTACAAAACCACCCCCGCAAAAGTTGAAGTAACAGCTGCTGTTGACAAGCCCAGTGATCAGATGACAGCCGAGGATATCGCGGATGAAAATCTGCACCTGGTAGCTGAGGTGTCAAAGACGCAACCCTATTTAAATGAGGGCATGAGTGTGGTCTATAAGCTTTTTGTGAGTCCGTCCATCAATGTTTCCAATTTCCGTCCTCTTGATAATCCGACCTATAACAATTTCTGGAGCCAGGATATTCCGGTAACCTCTTATAATGTGAAGAATGGAACCTATCAAGGTAAATCATACAGATACGTTATACTCAAGCGTGTGGTACTGTATCCGCAAAAAAGCGGGGCGCTGGAAATTGAACCTCTTTCCCTTGACGTCACACTGGAAGTGCCAACAAACAGAAGGGATTTTTTCGGACAGCCTATTTATACCCAAACCCATAAAACAGTATCTGCCGGGAAAAGGACTATTCAGGTAAAGCCGTTACCTACTCAAGGACAACCTAGTGATTTTAGTGGGGCTGTAGGCAGTTTCAGGTTTAATGTCTCTACCAGTAAAAATACCCTCAAGGCCACTGAATCCCTTCAGGCCGTTGTTGAAGTTGAAGGAAAAGGAAATCTAAAACTCTTCCAATTACCTGCCCTTGAAATGCCCGGATCTCTGGAAGTTTATGAACCCGAGTATAACGAAAGCGTTAGGACTACCCTCTCAGGGATGCAGGGTAAAGTGAGCAATAACTATACTGTAGTACCATCTTTTAAAGGGAAATATCCCATACCCTCTATAAATTTCAGCTACTTTGATCCTCAGGATGCTACTTATAAAACACTTACTTCTGATGAAATCAACATCGATGTAACCAGTGGGCCTCTTGAGTCCTCGGGGGGAAATATTTCTATTAGCTCCAATAATAAACGCCCTATCCAGGCAACTGGGAGTCAGTTCCACTTTATCAAGCTGACACCGAACCTCAGTCCCGTGCAGGAAACACCTTTTTTTGGCTCATTGCAGTTCTATCTTTTCTTCCTAAGTCCGTTATTACTTATCCCCCTTGCTATAATTTTTGGCAAAAGGAGAGAAGCGATTGCCAGTGATGTGGCCGGGAATAAAATTAAAAGAGCGAACAAACTGGCGAGGAAATTCCTTTTTAAAGCCAGAAAGGCCATGGGAGAGAAAGACGAATTCTACATTGCTCTGGAAAAGGCTCTCCACAACTATCTGAAAGCAAAGCTTAAAATTGAAACTTCAGAATTCAGTAAGGAAAAAATAGCAACCCTCTTACTTAAAAAAGAGGTTGACCCTGAAACAAACGACGGATTTATAGGCTTGCTGAAAAACTGTGAAATGGCCAGATACAGTCCATTTTCCCAAGTTCAGATGCAGGCAGATTACGATAAGGCCATTGAAGTGATTTCAGCATTGGATAAACAACTATAGCATGAAGAGCTGGATATTTATAATAATTATTTTTCTATCCCCTTTTTGCCAGGCGCAAAAT
>JABDRK010000214.1 GCA_013041785.1 Eudoraea sp. | reverse complement strand
ATTATCATCTTTTTGAAAATTCAATATGTATAGATTAGCGACTTTTTGAAGCTGTTTTTATGAAAGCAAGAGTAATATTCTACAGAAGAGGCCGAAGTGAAAGTGGAATCATAACCATAGCTATCGGGCTGGTGTACCTTTGGTTTGGCACCCTGAAATTCTTTCCCGGAGTAAGTCCGGCAGAAGGTTTAGCACTGGAAACCGTTCGCGCCCTTACATTGGACGTATTTTCAGATCGGCTGGCCATAATATTGCTTGCCTTTTGGGAGGTATCTGTAGGATTGTTTCTCATTTTTAATCTGTTCAGGAAAGTTACCCTGTATGTGGCCTTTCTGCACATCCTGCTAACGTTCACACCCTTTATCTTCTTCCCCGATATGATATTTACCCAGGCACCATTCGGGCTTACCCTTGTGGGTCAGTATATTATAAAAAACCTTATCATTCTGGGGATTTTGGTGGTTTTGATCAAACAACTGAAAGATCACTAAATAAATCTTATCTTTAAGGAACGTACTATAAATGGGTTAAAAATCGTTGTAATAAACAACTGGTTTTGTGTTTCCGGACCTGAAGTGCGAGATGCCTGATAAATGTCATTTTATGCTACTCGAATTGCAAGTACTTTTAATTACTATCTAAATCTTTTTACATATGACTATAAATATTCAATATGTCCAAATGCCTACCAGTGAGTCCATGAGCAATATAGTAACTAACAAGCTCAGAAAACTGGAGAAAAAATTTGAATGGATCATTAGTGCAGATGTTTATTTTAAATTGGAAAATGATCCCACGGGTAAAGGCAAGATTTGCGAAATTCAACTAAGTGCACCCGGCCCCAGGCTATTTGCTAAAACAAGTGAGGACAATTTTGAAAAGGCGGCCGCCGCTACCATAAAGGAACTTGAAGGCCAGCTAAAAAAACGCAAAGAAGTCTTTAACAAGCATTGACCTAGTCATAAAATTTCTATACATGAACAAAATTCTGGTACCAACAGATTTTTCAGAACATTCGACCTATGCGTTGGAGGTTGCAGCATCCCTCGCAAGGCAAAATAAGTCTGAACTTGTACTGCTCCACATGATGGGCCTCTCGGAAGCTATACTGACGAAGGATTCATCACAGGAAGCTGCGGAAGCCCATTATTATATGAAGCTTACGCAAAAACGATTTCAGGAATTCAGGGATCAACCCTACCTCAAAGATCTAAAAGTTCATGAGATGGTCCAGAATTACAAAATCTTTAGTGAGATCAATGAAGTAGCTATGGAGGTGAAAGCCGACCTCATTGTTATGGGATCTCATGGAGCCAGCGGAATTAGTGGGATTTTTGTGGGTTCCAATACGGAAAAAGTAGTTCGGACGGCAAAGATACCTGTGCTTGTGGTCAAGAAACAGCGCCAGGAATACAAACCGCATCGCGTAGTCTATGCCTGTGATTATAAGATTGAAGATCTCAGTGCCTATACCAGCGCACTAAAGTTTTTTTCTCGTTGGCCGGTTGATATACATGTCGTTTATGTGAATTTACCTACCGAAAAATTTAAAAGCTCGGCGGAAATTTACAAGGAGCGGGACCTGTTTTTTAAGGTAGCCCACCGCATGGAGATTCCTGCTAACGTCACTTCTCATGTTGTTTGCGACTACTCCATTGAAGGAGGCTTGTTCCAGTATGCGGAAGCTGTGGGAGCCGATATTATTGCCATGCCTACCCACGGGCGCAAGGGATTAGCTCACTTTTTCAAAGGAAGTATCGGAGAAGATGTAGCCAACAGGGCAGAAATACCGGTACTTACCATACAGGTATAGGAAGTGGTGTTATTTGAGCAATAACTGCAATTTTGCCAGCAGGATCAGTTCGGATTTGTTTTTATCTGCATAAGCTGCGGCAATAGCATTCGCTGTATCCAGGATCAACTCACGGATTTCGGCGGTAAATGGCCCCGGCTCCTGCTCAAAATATAAAGCAAATTCTTCAAAAGCTTTATCGGCTGCTACCTTATTGCTCCTGCAACGCTCAAAGGCATGCCAGATGTAATACGCCATGGAGTATGGTGCTTCTGCAAAGATGGGCTTCCAGTATTTTTCAATTTCCGCTTTTAATCGTGCTATTTCATTTTCATGCAGGTTGCGGTCTGCATTTGCAATAGCATAAAATACTTTTCCTAAATTTTCAAACAAGGTTGTGTTCAATGCTGTATTTTCCATATTACTGAGAGGTTGGTATGAGCTTATCTTTTTCTCTGTAAATGCATTTGATCACTGGGTTTCCCAGACGCTTTAATTCGCGAACCACTTCTTCATATACCCCCGGTTCATCATAGTGAAACCGCAAGGCCTGATCCTGAATGTCTATACTGATGAGGCTCACATCCAAAATTCTATGCAGGTTGCGTTCTATACGTTTACTGTCATGTAAATTTTTGAGATTGCTTAGGCGAACAAATGCTTCCATTTTCTAGGATTTTGAGGAAACATAAGTGAGAAGAAAGATAATTCCTATGACACTTGTCATATTAACCCATGATAATTGAGTTACAGTTATGTATGCTATACCTGCCTGATTACATTTAATACGGCCCTCTTAGGGTACAAAACGCAGGACTTTAAACAGTAAAAGCCTTACCTTTGATTTATGCGTAAATTTGAGAAAGACAGTAGTGTTTTTCGCTTGCTTTCTGATGCGATTTCAGAAGGGATCATAGTGGTAAACCGGGAACACGAGATAGTTTCAATTAACGGGCGTGCACTGAAATTCTTCGGATATACCAGGGAGGAACTTATTGGCCAATCGCTAAACATCCTGATCCCTAACCGATTTAAAAAAGTACATAAGGAACACACCACTAAATACTTTAAATCCTCCAAAACTGGGGAAATGGTTGAGGACAGATGCCTGTTTGGCCAGCGAAAATCCGGTGAGGAATTTCCCCTTAAGGTCGACCTGCACCCTTTTGAACTTTATGAACGCAATTATGTCCTGGCGCTTGTGCGCGACATCAGCCAGGAAGTGGAATTTCAGCAGAGCTTTAATCTGCAAACCGAGGCAATCGATTCAGCACACAACGGTATTGTAATAACCGATGCCCTGCTGCCAGACAATCCGATAATCTATGCCAATCGCGCCTTTGAGAAAATAACGGGCTATTCCCGCTCAGAAATTCTGAACCGGAATTGTCGTTTTCTGCAGAATCAGGACCGTAATCAGGAAGGGGTACAGGTCATGAGAAATGCCATAAAAAAAGGAGAGAGTTGCCAGGTTGAGGTTCGAAATTACAGAAAGGACGGCACCCTTTTCTGGAACGAGGTGTCTATTAATCCCATTAAGAATGAGGACGGCATCATAACCCATTTTATCGGGATACAAAACGATATTACCCTGCGGGTAAATATCGAACAGGAGGTTAATTACCTGGTTCGGATTTTCAATGAATCCCTGAACGAGATTTATGTGCTGGAGGCAGACAACCTCAAGATCAGCCATGCCAATTTTGGAGCTTGTATAAACTCCGGATACACACTTGAGGAACTGCGGGGAAAGTCCTTGCTCGCCCTGTTGCCTCAATATAACAAAGCTAAATTTCACAAAGCACTTGAACCTATTTTCAGAAGAAGTCGGGAAAAGATTATACTGGAGACACTTCTGAAGCGCAAGGACGGTTCTGAATACCCGGTAGAAGTTCACCTCCAATCTTCAAAAAAGGGCGATAATCGGGTTATTATCTGCATCATTCTGGATATCACAGAAAAACGCAACTATATGGATCGCCTGGAGGCCACCGTTGAAGAAAGGACCAGGCAGCTGCAGGAAGCACTGTCGCGGGAAATTGAACTCAATGAGTTGAAAACCAAATTTTTATCTATGGTTTCTCATGAGTTTAAAACACCCCTAAGTGCCATTCTGACTTCGGCAACACTGGTCGGTAAATACCAGGAAACCGAAAGTCAGGAGAAAAGGAACAGGCATTTAAAGACCATAAAAAGGGAGGTAAAGCACCTCAACAATATTCTTAACGATTTCCTTTCCATTGAACGGTTTGAAAAAGGAAAAGAGTTGTATAACCTGACTAAATTCTCATTGAGCAAAGTAATCAATGAGGTTGTTTACAACGCCAATATGATGCTGAAAAGCGGGCAGCGTATCAACTATCCGAAGGATGTAGATGATCTTACGGTTTGCCAGGACGAGAAAATTGTTTCCCTTGCGTTGACTAACCTGCTCTATAATTCCATAAAATATTCTCCGGAGGATACCCTAATCGATATCCAGGTAACAGCAGGGGATGATATGCTGGTCATAAAGGTAATAGACGAGGGAATTGGAATCCCCGAAAAAGACCAGCGCTTTATATTTGAACGCTATTTCCGGGCCGAAAACGTACTGCTTACCCAGGGTACAGGAATCGGGCTTAACATTGTAAAATCCCATGTCGATAACCTTGGAGGATCGATTAGTTTCAGCAGCAGGGAAAATGAAGGTACCACCTTTACTCTCGTATTTCCCATAGATGATAAGGCCTGTGCCTGAAGGAAAAGGCAATAATAATTCGTAACTTAGAAGCATAGCTAAGAATGCCGATGTCCAATGAAGAAAGTGCTGCTAATTGAGGACGACACCGTACTGCGCGAAAGCACTGCAGAGTTATTGGAACTTTCCAATTATCAAGTGTTTACGGCACCTAATGGAAAAAGGGGCATACAGCTTGCCCTGGAGCGAAATCCGGATGTTATTATCTGTGACATAATGATGCCGGAACTAGACGGTTATGCCGTTCTTGAGAAACTCTCACAGAATGAGGCTACCAAAGGCATCCCCTTTATTTTTCTTTCAGCCAAGACCGAGCGACGGGACGTTCGCAAAGGCATGGAACTTGGAGCTGATGACTATATCACCAAACCATTTGAAGAAGGAGAGTTAATAGGTGCTATAGAAAGCCGCATGGCGAAAATGGCCATCTTAAGGGATCTTGACCGGGAGGCCAAAACTTCCGAAATATTCAGGGGAGCAGACATACAAAACCTCCACGAACTCAAGAATTTTATTTTCGACAATGGGAAGGATTATAAATTCAAGCTTGGGGAAACCATTTATAGAGAGGGTGATAATTCCAATATCGTTTACCTGGTGGTGTCTGGGGTGGTAAAAACGCATAAACTTGAAGAACAGGGAAAGGAACTGATCACGGGTATTCACAAGCCTGACGATTTCTTTGGCTTTACCAGTTTCACCAGGAACGTTCCCTACCCGGAATACGCAACTGCCATGGAGGATACGCGTTGTGTAGGGATTGCCAAAAACACCCTCAAAGAAGTGTTATTTAGAAACCCTGACCTGGTGATGGAACTGATGCAATTGATGGCCGAAAGCCTTACCGATGCACGGGATCAGTTGCTTCAGATGGCCTATGGTTCTGTGCGAAAGAAAACAGCCAACACCATTTTAAGGTTTGCAGACAAACTACAGTCCAACGCCAAGGGGCCTATACATATCCTGAGGAGCGACCTTGCCGGGGTAGCCGGAATGGCAACAGAAACGCTTATCCGCACACTTTCCAGTTTTAAAAAGGAAGGCCTGATCGATATCTGTGACCGGGATATTCAAATCCTGGATGAAGAACGCCTTCGGAATATCAGTTAGTGGCCCGGGAAACATGGGCACATGATAATCGTCATTTACAGGGTAGCTTTGGTATGTTACTTTTATGTCCTATTTAAACTTACCCCGAAATGTTACGCATATTAATTCCAACAGATTTCTCGTCTAACGCATGGAATGCCATTACTTACGGACTGGAATTATTCCGAAAAGAGCGCTGTACGATTTACCTGCTCCATATAAATCCCTTACCCCCGTATTCAGGAGCCGGAACTTCAATTAAGGCCAGTACAGATATGCTGCGCGAGACCATGCTTCAGGAAAGTGAAAAAAACCTGAAAGAACTCTTAGAACAAATTAATAAAACCCTTCCCAATGAAAGGCATACCTTCATTACCATAGCCCTTTATGATTTCTTTGTGGACAGCATTAAAAGGGAGATTCAGGATAAGCATATAGACCTTATCATTATGGGAACTAAGGGAGCCTCGGGACTAAAAAAGGTATCCCTTGGCAGCAACACCGGTGATGTAATCACCAAAGTAAAATGCCCGCTTCTGGCTGTTCCTGAGGAAGCCGAGTATAAAATCCCAAAAGAGATTGCGTTCCCAACAGATTACTTTATCAATTACGATGTAAAGGTGCTGGACACCCTTATTGGTGTCATCAACAGGAACGAAGCCAACCTAAGGGTATTGCATATAACCAAGCGCGGGGAAGAATTGACACGGGAACAGATACAAAACAAGGAATTCCTTCACGATTATCTGAGAGGTGTATCGCATAGTTTCCATACCATTACTGGCAGCAAGCTTGAGACCGCTGTACAGTGTTTTGTTGAGAGTCGCGATATTGATATGATTGCGATGGTTGCCAAAAATCTAAACTTTTTCCAGCGGATACTGTTCCGTCCGGCTGTAGAAGAAATAAGCTATCACACGGAGGTACCGTTCCTGGTACTCCATGAGTAGTTATTTAGTTGAGGCCCTGAATCACTTCAGGGCTTTTTCAATGTATCGGGAATTTGGGCTATGCCGCTTCAATGGCTTTTAGGATCTGCTCCTTTGGAACAACTCCGGACTGCCTCCAAACGATTTCGCCATTTCGGAACAACAACATGGTGGGGACTCCACGAATCTGATATCGGGCGGCTATTGGCTGGTTCTTATCTACATCAATCTTTAAGATTTTAATGTTTTCACCCATCTGCTCTTTTACCTCCTTAAGTATGGGGGCAAGCATTTTGCAGGGGCCACACCATTCTGCGTGAAAGTCCACAAGCACTGGCTTATCTGAAGCAACCAGTTTTTTAAAACTACTTTTCATTTTATTCGAATTTCCTGGACTAAGGTATTTATTTGGGACAGAATCTTAACTGATTTATATCATGGTTTAGGACTGGGCCTTAGAGTAATTTTAATGGCAGTCTGGAACGATTAAACATATAGGCTTCACATTATGCGGAAGATAGTTGTACCCACGGATTTCTCTGATAATGCATTTAATGCACTAAAATACGCCTGTCAAATCTTCAAATACGAGCGAAGCGATATATGCATTCTGCATGCCTATGCCGATGAAGTCTATCAACAAGACCAGGTTGTTAAACGTCCTTTTCTGGAAGAACTCAAGGAGGTTACCTATGCAAAATCACAAAAAGCACTAGTAAAAATTTTGGAAGACATCCGGGAATACGCCCCGAATCCCAGGCATAAATTCAAGACCATATCTGCCTTTGGCACCCTTACGGATGAGATAAACGACCTGGTAAATGCGGAGAACATGGACATAGTGGTCATGGGTACACGGGGGGAGACTAACGACAGGGAGATGACATTTGGCAGCAACACCCTGCAGGTTTTGAAATACGTGCAATCCCCTGTGCTGGCCATTCCTGAAAACTATGCCTATCACCCCCCCAAGGAACTCTTGTTTCCTACCAATTATATGGTTCCTTATAAAAGGAGAGAATTGAAACTACTATGTGAGATGACTGGTTCCTTCAGGTCCACCATCCATATGCTGTATATCGATCCCTTGAAAAAGCCCTCCCTGCGTCAGGAAGACAATCGTTTGTTCCTTGCGGAGTGCCTGGATAAAGCCCGAATCAAATTTGAAGCCACCCCGGATAAAGACAAAACCGTGGCTATTACGAAATATATCCTGCATAATGATATTGATCTGCTGGTTATGGTGAATTCAAGACATTCCCACCTGGAACACATGCTCTACCAGTCGACCCTCGACTGGCTTGGACTGCACATAAAAATCCCATTTCTGGTATTGCAGAATCTTTCGAGATAAACTAAAAACCCCTTGCGATGAAAAAAATTATTCTCCCTACCGATTTCTCCGAGAATGCGTACCACGCCCTGGCATACGCTGCTAAGTTGTTTAAGGAGGAAACTTGTACATTCTACCTGATGCATACCTTTACCCCGGCTATCTATCAGACCGAGTATATTCTGCACAGTCCGGGACAAATTGGGTTGGGTGATTTTTATCAAACGGATTCTGACGAACACCTCTCCGAGATGAAAAAGCGTGCTGAAACTGAATTTAAGAATGCAAAGCACACCTATATTACCCACTCTGCGTTTAACATTCTGGTTGACGAGGTACTGGATATGGTGAAGAAAGAAAAAGCGGACCTGATCATTATGGGTACGCAGGGGGCAACCGGGGCCAAAGAGATATTCCTGGGCACCCATACCGTTCATCTGGTCAAAAAAGCTACATGTCCCGTAATTGCAGTGCCTGCCATCTACAACTATAAGGAACCCAAGGAAATTCTCTTCCCAACTGACTATGAGGTTGATTTTACCCAGGATCATTTTTCTGCCTTGTTTAATATTACTGATCTGCATGAATCGCGTATTGAAGTCCTGCATATCTCCACGGGATATGAACTTACTGAAAATCAAGAAAATAATCGAAAAAAGCTCAGCGGCCTGATAGGAGAAAGAGCCCATGCCTTCCATGATGTTCCCAGTCAGGAGATTATCTCTGGAATAAACAATTTCCAGAAAACCCGGGAGGTTCAGATACTGGCAATGATTCAGAACAAACACACCTTCCTGGAAAGTCTGTTCATTGAACCTGTCATCAAAAAAATAGGCTTCCATGTTACGATTCCGTTTATGGTGATCCCGGATGCTGTTAATGTCCACTGATCATGAAAAACATACTGGTACCTACCGATTTTTCGAATAACGCGTACAATGCTCTTTACTATGCTACCCAGCTTTTTAAGGAAGTCGATTGTCGGATTTACCTTTTGAATGTTTACTCTGAACATTCGGAGTTGGTAAGCCCCAGCCGGCAAAAAGGGGATAACAGAAACCTCCTCGTGCAGTTACAAGAGGAAGCCACGGAAGGCCTGGATCAGGCTTTCCATCGTATTAATCTGGATGCAGCGAACCCAAAACAGTTACGCAAGACCATACTTAGAAAAGGACATTTGCCAGATGTCATTACACAAGTGGTTGAGGAATTTGAAATTGATTTGGTTGTAATGGGCAATACAGGTCATACTGATGCAATTCCCGTGTTTATGGGGAGCAGTGCGATCAAGACGGTAAGGGCCTTGCCCAAATGCCCTGTTTTGGTGGTTCCCAGGGAAAAGGAATGTGAAATCCCTTTTGAAATAGCCTTTACCACAGACTATAAGCACAACTATGATGCTCAGGTGTTGCATCCGCTGACTTATATGGCAAAAGTTTGCAATGCCGCAGTCAGGATTATCCATATAAACGAAGAGGGGAGACTGTCCAATAAGCAGAAAGCCAATCTCAATACACTGCGTGACTATCTGGGAGATATCAGGCATACCATTCACTGGATGCCCGATTTTTCCAGCAAAACAGAGGTGATCAACACCTTTATTAAAGAACTGGGGATCGGGATGCTAGCTATGATCTATTATCGTCATGGCTTCCTGGGCACCCTCATGCGTGAGCGGGTCATTAAAAGAATCAGTTTTGAGATTGATGTGCCCTTTCTGATCATCCCGGAATCTTACTGATATATATCATGGGATTCTGCCGATCAGGCACTTAAATTTAGTATTGTATCTATACACACGGAAATGAACAGAAGGATACTGCTACCGACAGATTTCTCAAATAATGCCCTGAATGCTATTCGCTACGCGGTGGCGCTCTATAAAGAGGTTCCTTGTGATTTCTATTTTCTCAATGCTTTCCGTATCGGTGGCTACAGCATAGATAGTCTGACGCCACCAGAACCCGGTGATATCGCCTATGAAGCTGCCCGGGAAGAGTCCGAAACGGGCTTGGCCAAACTGCTCGATACCCTTGACCTGCATTTTGACAATCCCAGGCACCATTACCACACCATTGCAACCTTTAATTCACTTTTGTTTGCCATGAAAAGCACCATTGCCCAATACGATATTGACCTGGTTGTTATGGGTACTAAGGGAATCACCGGGGCCGAAAGTATCATCTTCGGCACCAATACTATCAACGTGATGGAAGGAGTAACCCAATGCCCGGTATTGGCAGTTCCCCAGGATTATCGTTACAGTCTTCCCCGGGAAATTGTATTCCCAACAGACTACAAGGTGACCTATAAGCGAAGAGAATTGAAATACCTGCTGGAAATCGCCCGTTTGCACAAGGCTTTCATCCGCGTGCTCCATATTAAAAAAGAAAATAAATTGAATAGAGAACAGGAGAGTAATCTCGAATTGTTAACGGCTATACTCGAGGGCTCTGATCACAGTTTCCATTCCCTGGAAGATATGAAAATCCATAAGGGGATAGGGGCTTTTGTGGAAAGCCGGGAAAGCGAAATGATTGCGTTTATTAACCGTAAGCATACCTTCCTGGGAAAGATACTCTCCAAACCCCTGGTGCAGGAATTGGGTTATAATTACAGTATCCCGATACTGGCACTCAATGATCACAAATAAAATTACATCCTATGAAATACATTGGTGTTTGGCTTGATAAAGAAAAAGCCCATCTGGTTACCCTTGAGAACGAAAAGGAAATGTTTAAAACCCTTGAATCGGAAGTAGAATTCTTCCATCCCAAAGGCGGTTCACGATCCAAGTCGAAGTGGGGTCCGCAAGACGTGGTTCAGGACAGCAAGTATACCGAAAGGGAAAAACATCAGCTCAAGGCCTTTTTTGAGCGAATTGCCGGTAGTTTAAAAAATCCGCAGGCAATAGCGCTCTTCGGTCCGGGAAATACCTATGCACAGTTTCACAAATGGCTGGAAGACAATCGTCGCGACCTCGCCCAGAAAGCAGGGACGGTACAAAAAGCAGACAGTATGACCCACAACCAGTTCAAAGCCCTGGTGAGGGAAGTTTTTGGAATGAGCCCCGACCGATCCCTATAGTTATAGCATTCCTGTTAGTTTAAAGCTAAATTAGGTTGATGCCTGAAAACGTAATCCATATTGTAAAATTCTCGGGTGAATCCGTGCCTTTCAAAGAAGAAAAGCTCAAACAATCTCTGAAAAGAAGTGGTGCTAATCCAGACCTTGTTCAAAGTATCCTGGAGCAGGTAAAGGGAGAACTCTATGAAGGCATTACCACCAAGGAGCTCTATAACCGGGCTTATGCCTTGTTAAAGAAAAAGAAGCCAATATCGGCATCCCGCTATAAGCTTAAAAAGGCCATTTATGAACTGGGCCCTACCGGATTTCCCTTTGAAAAATTCATAAATGCCATTTTACATTACTCGGGATATCGCACGGAGGTGGGTAAGGTGCTTCAGGGACATTGTGTAAAACACGAAATAGATGTAATTGCCGAAAAAGGGCAAAAGCTTATTCTTGTAGAATGTAAGTTTCACGGGGAACAGGGGCGGAATTGCAATGTAAAAATCCCGCTCTATATCCACTCCCGATACCAAGATGTGAAGTTGTCCCCGGATAATGAGTACAGCAAAACCCGGCAGCCTGATGAGGCCTGGGTAGTGACCAATACCCGCTTTACCCGGGATGCTATCGCCTACGGAAAGTGCGCGGGATTGTATTTACTGAGTTGGGACTATCCGAAAAAAAATAGTTTGAAAAGTCGTATCGATCGCCTGGGGTTATACCCCATCACCGTGTCTACCTTGTTGAGTTCCCGGGAAAAGCAATTTTTGCTTAGCAGAGATGTTGTGCTATGCCGACAACTGATGCAGGATACTTTTTACCTGGACCATCTGGGGGTATCAGAAAACAGGAAACGGAAAATTGTGAAGGAGATCGCAAGTCTGTGCCAACATTGAGACCTGAATTATGCAAGTGAAAGTACAGTTTTTAGGAGCTTCAGGGACAGTTACGGGATCCAAGTTCTACCTGGAAACTCCGGAACTTAAAATTCTGGTCGATTGTGGGATGTTCCAGGGCATAAAGGCGCTCCGCGAATTAAACTGGAAGCCTTTACCCGTAGATGTACAGGGAATTGACCTGGTACTCCTTACCCACGGTCATTTGGACCACACGGGTTATTTGCCCAGGCTACTCAGAGAAGGTTTTGCTGGTGAAATTATAGGCACGGCACCCACGCTGGGAATTACAGAGATTATTTTACTAGACAGTGCGAGGATCCACGAAGAAGAAGCAGAAAAAGCCAACCGAGAAGGGTACAGTAGACACAAACCTGCGCTTCCATTCTATACAGTTAAGGAAGCGGAGCGTACCCTGGACTTGTTTCATGTTGCCGAAGAAGATGAATGGATAAAGGCTTCTGAACATATCCGGTACCGATTTAGATACAATGGCCACATCATTGGTTCCACCTATATTGAAATTGAGATCAATGGCCGCATTTTGTTATTCTCAGGCGACCTGGGCCGATATGTAGATTTGTTGCTGTCTCCCCCAAAAGAACCCGAATGGGCAGACTACCTGTTTATTGAGAGTACCTATGGGAATAAATTGCATCCCGATGAGGAAGTGGAATCCCAATTGATTACGCTGACCAATAACGCATTGAGAAACCGGGGTAGTTTACTGATCCCGAGTTTTGCAGTGGAACGACTGCAGTCGCTGATGTTCCTCTTGTGGCGGCTCTACAAACACAATAGAATTCCCAATATTCCGATAATCGTAGACAGTCCCATGGGGCAAAATGTCCTGGAGATTTTTGAGCGTTTCCCCAATTGTCACAAACTGCCCATGGAAGAGTACCATGCAATGTGCAATCATATCAATCTGGTAAGTTCCTACCGGGAAACCTGGGAAGTAATAGATGATCCCCGCCCAAAAATCGTAATAGCCGGCAGTGGAATGGTAACCGGGGGCAGGATCCTGACCTATCTCAAGCAATTGATTGATCATCCGGAAACCCAGGTGCTGCTGGTTGGGTATCAGGCCGAAGGGACCCGGGGTCGCAGACTGCTGGAAGGGGAACCGGAAATCAAGATCTTTGGAAAATACTACGAAGTAAAAGCTACAATCTCTCATATGCAGAGCTTATCGGCCCATGCAGACCAGGCCGACCTTTTGAAATGGATGGGGGCGATTAAAAACATCCCCGAAGGTGTATTTTTGATCCATGGGGAACCTACAGCCCTGGAGGGATTTGATTCTAAGATCCGGGATACACTTGGATGGAAACCGCACATTCCGAAGCTGAATGAATCGGTAACTCTCTGGCTTTAAGTAGCTGCTGATCAATATCATTGTATTCTTCCTTCCCGGAAATTATTTTATTCGCAAATCCCCAGGCCATGAAAGAAAAAAATCAGATCCGTACGGAACAGCTGAGCTGTTCGCAATTGCATGCGGCCACCAGAAGCTGGATATCTTCAATGAGATTTATTGAAGATGAGTTGACGTTTATTGAAAATTTGCTGCACTCCTATGTTTTTGAGCCAAATACGCCCAACCTCTTCGAGCGGCTGCAGGATTATCTGGAGCGGCTACAAACCATTAACAAACAAAAAAAGAACATCACCAAACAGCTCCGGGAACACGAGAACAGTTTAAGTGGGGTACTCGAATGTAAGGACCATCCCGGCGGTAAAAGCTATAGAGACAGGCACCGGGAACTCCATATTGAGTACCTGTTGTTTGAAACCGATTATCAGAAACTGAAAACCGAGATCTTCAACTATGCCGGTGGGGTTTTGAAGAAACGCAAACCTCCGAGCTGATTTTGGTCATGGTATCTGAAGCAAATTCGGGGTAATTTGGATTTGGGAATGTTTGAGGAATCCGGCCAATACCGGCTTGCTTAAAGAAAACTTAATAGATACATATAAAACGGAACACCATGGGAACAAAACCTCGCTATATCGAATGGATCAGTCCGGAAGAAATGCACAGCGCCACGCTAGCCTGGTTATCTGAATTGAAGTTTATAAAAGATGAACAACGGTTTCTGAACGGATTGGTTAAATCCTACACTGAACAACTCATCAATCATAAAATTTATGATAAAAGCAAGCAACTGGTAGGAGAGATACTCGATGCGGAAAATGAATTGGACAGACTTTTAAAGAAAGTACAGGTTCATGAAAATCAGTTAGAGATTATGATTGATGATGTAGACCAGCCCAAAATGGAAAAGGCCTACCGGGAAACCCATCTGGAATTACTGCAGCTAATGCAAGGCTATCTGGAAGACTATCGGGATTTGAAAACACAGCTTTTCAACCTGTTGACTAGAGTTATTAAACAAGAAAAGCAGAAACGCTTACTGAATTAGATCGTCATGAAAAAAGGAATTGTATTCATCGTATGTTGCTTACTGGGATGCTCAACAGCTGAGCTTATCAATACCTGGAAAAACCCGGAAGTGGTTGTTTTCGACGCCTATAAAGTACTCGTTGTGGGGATGACCCCCAATGAGGAAGGACGGGAACTTTTCGAAACCAAAATGAAACGGGAGTTAACTCAAAGCGGGGTGGAGGCCATGCGTAGTATTGACCTCTTTGATGTTGAATTTACCAATTCGCCCCGTACTGAGGAGGAACTGAATGCTGTAGAACAACAACTCCTGGAGAAAGATTTTGATGCCATTTTGTTTACCAAGGTATTGGGATCAGAGAACCGGCAGTCGTTTGCCAAACGCATAGCCGATATTGAAGGTTATGAGTATGAGTTCCAGGAAGATTACCTGACCCATCAGAATATTTATTTTGATGATAATTACTACGAAGAGTTTACGGTATACCACGCCGAAACTTCCCTCTATTGCATTTGCATTGGGAAAGAACGCAGGTTGATCTGGAGGGGGTCTATAGACATTACAGACCCTATTAATATCAGGAAAGCGGTTGATGATTATATCAGGCTACTGGTAGTTGCCATGACAGAGGAAGACGTTATCTTCCACGAGGCTGATGAAGAGGAAATCATCAGCAGATAAGCAGGTAATTGGCCATTAGCGATACTCCTTATTTATTACCGGAACCTTCCAAAGGATGCGTTTGAACAGGTAACAAATAAGGAGTATTAGCATGATAGCAGGTGTGTTATGTTAACTTTTTAGGTAATGCTGCAATTCTGCAATCTTTTGGGGGCTGTTGAATTTTCCACCGTAAAAGCAGGTCACGGTAGCTGAGGTATCATCCTGTACCCCTCTTGAAGAAACACACAGGTGCTTGGCATCAATGATAACTGCAACATCCTCCGTATCTAGCAATTGCTGAAGTTCCACCCCGATTTGATTGGTTAGACGTTCCTGTACCTGAGGGCGTTTTGCGTAGTATTGTACCATACGGTTAAGCTTGGACAATCCAATAACTTTCCCTGAAGAAATGTAAGCAACATGGGCTTTTCCTATGATGGGAACAAAATGGTGCTCGCAGTTGGAGTAGAAGGTGATATCTTTCTCTACCAGCATTTGGTTATACTGGTATTTGTTGTCAAACAGCGCTACTTTGGGTTTGTTTTTCGGGTCCAGTCCGGAGAAGATTTCCTCGATGTACATTTTAGCCACCCGTTTCGGTGTTCCCCTCAGTGAGTCATCGTTTAAATCGAGTCCCAGGGTATCCATAATCTGGGCGAAAAGGTGTGCAATAGTCTCTTTTTTTTCTTCGTCGTTCTTTTCGAACGCATCTGGTTTCATTGGGGTTTCCAGGCCACCTGTAAAAAAGTGGTCGTCCCCGAGCTCTTCATGAGCATGACCGTTCAATATGGTTTTTGAATCAATTATAGTATCCCAGAGGGCGTTATCTTCTTTCATTTTTATTGTATTTACCTGATTAAGTATGTGAGATCGGTTTTTTAATCTTATATAAGGTTAAAAGTAAATATTATGTTTAATAATAAATGTTAAAGTTTAAACAAAACTTGTATATTTGTTGTGGTTAATGACGCCATCCGACCTCTTTTCGGGGAAGAAATTGCTATGAAGCAGAAGTCAGACTTAGATTTAGTGGTTAGGTTGTTTAGTATTGACTTTTCTTGGGTGGCGGCATTTCCTTTTATTCCAAACCGATGAACAGAAACGTCCTGGGAAATAAACTTCAACCCTGTTGCCTGGATCCCCTAACCGGATATTTCCGTGACGGATATTGCAGAACTATGGCCATGGATACGGGTACCCATGTGGTTTGTGCTGTGGTCACAGAAGAATTCTTACAATTTAGCAGACAGAAGGGTAATGATCTGATAACCCCCATTCCCCAATGGCAGTTTCCGGGATTGAAGCCGGGAGACAGATGGTGCCTCTGCATCAGTCGTTGGCTGGAAGCTGAACGGGCAGGAGTGGCCCCCGCAGTGGTCCTGGAAGCCACAAATAGTAAAGCGCTTGAGTTTACCTCAATTGAACTACTCAGAAAATACGAGTATCTTAACAATCTAAACGGCGCTTAAATAACCCAAAAGGACTCGAAATGTTAATCAATTACCTGTTTAGAAAAATGCTCTCTGAGCAGACCAAGAGGAAAAGTGAGCGGGTAATCATAACGGTAGCCATCATAAGTTTTCTGCTGCACCTAGGCCTGATCGGCATCAATGAAGTAGGAAACTTAAATATCTGGCCTGATTCCGATTTGCTCAAAAGCCCTATAGCCGCCATCTATACGCCCTTTTCATTTATACTTATTTATGAAGTCTACCTGTTGGTGTATTATCTGCCCAAATCCATCTCCCAGTATATCAGCAAACAATATGAGATCATTACCCTGGTCGTAATCCGCAGGATTTTTAAGGACCTGGCCAATTTAAACCTGGTGTCTGACTGGTTCGAGAATACGTACGACCTACAACTAACTTTTGATATAATAACCACCGTAGTCCTGTTTGGCTTAATCCTTTTGTTTGGCAGGCTCAATAAAAGAGAGGTAAAGGGGGAGGAAGAAAAAGAAGGGGTGAGCGCTACGCTTAAAAATTTTATTTTCAGGAAAAAGTCACTGGCAGTGCTCCTGGTGCCGATCTTTCTGACCCTCGCCTTTTACAGTTTTGGAAGGTGGGTGTACAGCGCCTTGATCTTACATGCTGAAAAGGCAGATCGATTCGGGGATATCAATGATATTTTCTTCAACGAGTTCTTTACAGTGCTTATCCTGGCCGATGTACTCTTGCTGCTCTTTTCCCTATTTCACACAGACAAGTTCAATACGGTAATCCGTAACTCGGGCTTTATCATTTCCACCATTCTTATCCGCTTGTCTTTTAGTGTGGAGGGTATCACCAACAATATTCTGATCATATCGGCCGTGAGCTTTGGGGTGCTAATCCTGGCGCTGCATAACAATTATGACAAGGAGGCTGAGGGAAGCAATGCCTAGTGCGATTGTGCCAACACTTCATTTCTTTTTACTATCGTATATATGCATACAGCTGATATCCAGCTCGGCTTCCGGATGGCTCATAAAATTTTGGATGACCCGGTTTTTGCATTCCTGGTTGCCGCCTCCATGTCCACCTTCATCCAGTACCAGTAATTGTCCGCGGGGCAGTTTTTCTTTAAAGAGGTAGCCATTTTTCGGTGGAGTTACCGGATCAAACTGGTTCACCAGTATAAGAGTTGGGATATGCGAAATTTTGAATTGCCTTTCCTCTATAGGAAGGTTCGCCTCATGCCATTCCATTCCGGCTTGATAAAAGGCATCTAAAAATCCCAGTTTAACGGGAAGATAGGGGTACTTTTTATAGTGATCTTCTATAACCTCTGCAGTATTGGCCCGGTTAAAATTTTCATACTTCTCAACGGAGAGCAGCATACTCAGGTTAAGGCCACCTGTCAGGAAATATTCTGCCTGTAGTACTTCCTGAATCACTTCTCCTTCTCCTTTGAGGTAGGCATGAATGAGTTCCGGAGCTTTTTCCCTGGAGTTATTCTGGTAAAGTAATCTTCTCAATAGATAGATTCCATCCTGGGCATTGATGGTCACTTCAAGCGTGTCCCCCATTTTGGTGGTAAGGGGGGTTGTCTTGAGTTTGTTGATTGCCTCGAAATAGTCTTTTATGAGGTTTGGGTACTGGGTATTGCAGTTCTCGTTTCCCTTACAATAGTCAAAGATCCGACCCAAAGCAAGGGAAAAACTATCTAGTCGGTTGAGCAGGAAATCCCCGCTCATCGGAGCCGGAGAGTCTAACACTGAGCTATGGATATATTCCGGAAAAAAGTCCTGCACCACCCGAGCAAGACGCGTACCGTATGAACCGCCAAGGAGGTTATATTTTCCATACCCCAAATGCGCAAATAACAGCCCAACATCTTGAGCACTTTGATGGGTGTTGTAATACGCAGGATTGATATTTTCGGCTTTGCAGCGTTCCTGAAATTCTCTGATCATTTGCCGGTTAAGAATAAGTTCTTCAGCTTCATTAACATTTTTGGCCATGATGTGAAAAGAGTCAAAAGACATGTCGGGTAAGGCGGAGGAGTACCCAATGCCCCTTTGGTCGAACAGGATAATATCCCGCTCCTGCCGCATGGGCTGCTCCAGGATAAAATTTACTAATCCGGGAACCAGGGTATTACCTCCTGGCCCTCCTGAAAAAAAGATCAGGGGAAAGTGTTGAACCGTTGTATCTCTTGCTTTTAAGATTATGTAGGCGATCTCTATTTTTTTTCCTCCGGGATTATCGTGGTTTTCCGGAACCCATAAACTTCCCGCCTTGACATCAGGTCTAATGGGTAGCCAATCCATGCCTTCCGCCCTAAGGTCCTGTTGTTGTGCATAAATATTTAGACTGAATATAGCGAGCAGGATAAATAAAAGAAGACTTTTCATGATCTAAAGGATAGGTATGCCGTGGGAAAATTTACCCCGGCTTATACAAACCATAAGATAATGAAAGTTGCGTTATGCACAATACGGATACACTATGCAGGAGTTAACCGAAAAGACGGGTTCCCTAGAGGTAAATAAGATGTAATAGTGAATTTTTTCCTTTTGTTGTGTATTTCCAATTTTTCAGGAGTGTTTATTTTTCAATTTCCATATAGGCTTGCCGTTCCTTTTCCAGTTGGAATGAAAACGTACAACCATTCGGAGGATTAGAAAACAGCCATATGGATCCCCCCATTTTTTCGATAAGTTTTTTAACCGTTGCCAGGCCTATTCCATTTCCTGTATCCCCGAAGCGATCGGTGGTTCCCAGGGTTTGGAATATTTGGAAGATATAGTCCTGATGTTTCTTTTCGATCCCGGGCCCATTATCAGTTATATGGAATTCATACATATTTTCACCCTCAGTAACCGCCAGTTGGAGCTCCACCTTATCCTTGTCATTGTATTTAACGGCATTACCCACCAGGTTAATGAGGATGCGGTAGATGGCTGCTTTGTTAATATTGATGTTTTTCAGATCGGAAAGCAAAGTCATGGAGACATCGGCATCTGCTGAGAATAAACCGCATATTTCATTGTTCAATTCCTGCAGATCAACGTCTTCTTTTATCTCCCGCAAAACGGCATCACTTTTGCTGTATTCCAGCAATCCTTCAATAAGGCTTTTGAGTTTTTTGGAAGCGTTCTGAATAAAGGAAAGCATGGTGGTACCTTCTTCATCCAAAGCATGTTTATAGCAGTCAGTAAATAATTCTGCAGTACTTGATATGTTGTTAAGCGGAGACTTAAGATCATGCGCTGCTTTATAGGCAAATTGCTCCAGGTCGTCATTCTTTTCCCTCAGCGATATCACGGTTCGTTCCAAAAGCGCTTTTGTACGTCTCAATTCTAACAGATTCATAACCTGTTTGGAGAGGTTATTCAGTGTGTTAATTTGCCCGGGACTTAGCTCCTTAGGTTTTTTGTCGATAACACAAAGGGTTCCAAGCGGTAAACCATCCGCGCCCACCAGAGGGACACCTGCATAGAAAATCACCCCGGGTTCGCCGGTCACCAGAGGGTTGTCATTAAACCGAACGTCTTCTCTGGAATCCTCAACAATCAACATTTCGTCCTGATTATTGATAGCGTGTGCACAAAAGGCATATTCCTTAGGTGTTTCCTTTGCTTCCAAACCGTGATTTGATTTAAACCATTGTCGGTCCTGATCTACAAGACTGATCAGGGAAATGGGTGTACCACATATTTCAGCAGCGATGGCAGTAAGGTTGTCGTAATCTTCTTCAGGAAGGGAATCCATAATATTGTAGGATCCCAGCACTGCCAATCTATCTCGTTCCCGAACGTGGGTTTTAGGTGTAATCATGTAAGGTGAGGTTTCTAATTGATCCGGAGCTAACTCAAGACCACTTAAAAAACGTTTTTTAATATCAAAAATTGTATAGACAAATAGCTGACAAATTATGTTTAAAGAATAATTAAAAAGGTTAATCGAAAATTGATCTATTCACGATTGCATCTGTCTCAGGAAACGGATTCTCGTTTAGGTTAAACCGCACTTTCTTCTAATGAGAAACAGATGTATATCCAAGCAATTATTTGTAATATTAGGGTTGTAATGCGATATTTAAAAAATGACAGCCGAAATACCATCAAAACCATTTTGTTGTGTAATGTAAAAGGGGACAGAATTGCTAAACATTTGCTCTAATTTCCCAGGTCTGCTGTAGGTGTTTAATAAAAATGTAAGTAGCTGAACGCATGAAGTCAAAATCAATTAAAGCAGGTTCTACGGGGGAATTCAAAGTAGCCTTACAAAAGGCTATGTCTGATGGATTTGCCCCAACCCTGGCCATTGTTTTTGTCTCGGTAAAGCAAGACAGGAAGGCCCTATGTGAAATCTTCAAAAAAGAGGGCATCGACCTAATAGGGGCTACTTCCTCAGGGGAATTCATCGATGGCCATCAAAGTTCCGGGGGCATTGTAGGCATGCTGCTCGATTTAGACAAAGCGAACTATCGCATCCTCATCCGGGAAATCGGCGGGAATTCTTTGGAAGAATCCGCCAAAAATATGCTCGAAGAAGCCTATGCGTCTTTTTCCGACCCGGCTTTTATACTAC
>JABDRK010000212.1 GCA_013041785.1 Eudoraea sp. | reverse complement strand
TGCCATTTACCGCGGTAATGCTAACTCCAAAAAGTATGTCTTTTAATAGCTTCATGAGAGTTCCAGCACAATTTTTTTCACTTTCTCCAGAGAAGTTCCCTGGGAAATGGACTGTTTCTTTACTTTGCCATTTCCCTTTACTTCCACTTTCAATCCCAAATTTTCGAGAATGGAAATTGCATCCATGCCGCTCATCCCCTTAACATTGGGAACCGCCTGATATTTGCGCTGCGCTTCGGCGAAATATCGCTGGTAGTCCGTTTCCAGTTGATGATTTTCGGGTTCCAAATCCCTGACTTCATCAATCAGAGGATTGTTGGCGTAGATCTTTTGGGCAATGGACTTGAAGACCGGTCCGGAAACATCCGCTCCGTAGTAGCCTACACTTTTATCCGGTTCATGGATCACCACGATGCAGGAATATTTTGGGTTGTCTGCAGGAAAATAACCCGCAAAAGTGGAGATATACCCCAGCTTATCCGGATCCCGCGCTACATAATTCTTTTGAGCCGTTCCTGTTTTTCCCGACATAGAGAAATTTGGAGAATACAGCCTATGTCCGGTTCCATGCTCCTTCTCCACCACATTCTTAAGCAGATGCTGCACCTGCTTTATGGTTTCCCTGGAACAAATAGCCGGATTGATGACTTTTTTGTCAAAGCGTTGTATGGTTTTATTCCACTCACGGACTTCTTTGATTAGTCGGGGTCGAAGCAGCTCTCCATCGTTGGCAATTGCGTTGTAAAAGGCAAGGGTCTGCAAGGGTGTTAAGGCCACTTCGTAGCCATGGGACATCCATGCAAGGGACACACCTGACCAACCTTTATCTCCAGGTAAGCGGATTACCGGTTTTCCTTCTCCTTTGATGGGCATATTCAATTCCTGATGCAGGCCCATATCCCTGAGCAAATTGACAAAACGATCCGGCTCCGTTTTATAGTTTTCATGGATCATTTTTGCAAAAGCGGTATTGGAGGAAACCTCAAAGGCCCTGGCTACCGAAATTTTACCGTAACCCCCGTGTTTCGAATCGCGTACGGTGCGATCATAAATACGCCACCTGCCCTTTTCCGTATCAATTACGGTGCTTGTATCTACTTTTTTATCTTCCAGGGCAGCTACCAAAGACATTAATTTGAAGGTAGAGCCCGGTTCGTGGGATTCCCCGATGGCATAGTTCAGGCGCTCATAATACTTCCCATCCTCAGTCCTGCCTAAATTGGAAATAGCCTTTATTTCGCCCGTGTGAGTTTCCATGACAATTACACTGCCGTGCTCGGCCTTATACTTTTCCAGTTGCGCCAGCAAGGCGTGGTGTGCAATATCCTGGATGTTGATGTTGATGGTAGAAACCACATCATAACCATCTTTGGGTTCTACTATATTATCCAGGCCTATCGGTTTCCATTGCCCTTTGGCAATCTTCTGTTTCAGTCTTTTACCCTCAATCCCGCGCAGGTAGTTACCAAAAGCCCCCTCCAACCCTACTCGGGTTGCATAGCCGTTTTCATCAAATCGTTCATAGCCCACAGAGCGTTCGGCAATCTTACCCAGGGGGTGTTCCCTTACCGTTCGCTGCTCTACAATCAAGCCCCCTTTGTAGGGGCCCTTATTAAAAAGGGGAAATGACTTTACCTTTATATAATCGGAATATTCAATATTCCGGGCCACGAGGGTATACCTATTATTATTTGCCCTCGCCTTTCGAAGCAGTTTGTCATAATGGGAAGGAGATTTACCAAATTGGCTCCCCAGGGCTTCGGATAATGGCTGGACCAGCGCTTCGAAATCGCGCTTACTTACCGTTACCGCATCAAATCGAATCGTGTATTTGGCCACGGATGTTGCCAGAAGACTCCCGTCATCAGAATACAGATTACCCCGGTTCGGGGCAATCGTGAACATCTTCTCTGTGCGTTGCATGGCCAGGGCTTTGTATTTTTCCCCTTGCACCATCTGAATACTGACCAACTTGAAGACCACCGCAGCTGCAAACAAGAAGAGGCAGGAAGCCACGATATAGAGTCGGGTCATGATATTTTTGGGGGTGACGGCCATTTATTTTTCTGCTGATTTTACCTTAATCTTCTTGGGTGGTGTTTCGGAAGGAAAGAGGCTGTCTTTCATAACCACTTCCCGTATTGTTGATTCCAACTTCAGGCGCTGTACATCAGAGCGCATGTCCACGAACTCACTCCTGAGCTCCCGTACTTCCTCATTAAGCGCGGCTAAGCGGTGTACCTTTCGATCTGCGCTATGTGCAGCTGCAATCATGATTGTAGCCAGAAAGGAAGCATAGATGATAAACAGCCAGTTTTTGGGAGCATCTCCGCTCACCAAAAACTTTCCTTTTAGCAAATCCACAATTCCTTTTTTCATTTTTCGTGTCGCCTATTCAATTATTCTTCCTGTCCTCTTTTCAAACCCGTTCCGCTATTCTAAGCCTGGCACTTCTTGCCCGGCTATTTTGTGCTATCTCTTCAGCCGACGGTACGATTAATTTCCCTACTTTTTTGAAGGGCACGTTTATTCGCCCGTAAAAATCCTTTTCTGCCTCCCCTTCGAACTTTCCTTCCCGGATAAAGCGTTTAACCAGGCGGTCTTCGAGGGAATGATAACTGATGATGCTCAACCTGCCTCCCTTTTCCAATAGATCGGGCGTCTGCATCAGGAACTCTTCTATTACCTTTATTTCCTCATTTACCTCAATGCGTATCGCTTGATAGATCTGGGCCAATACTTTGTGCTCCTTTTGCCTGGGCAAGAATCGCTGCAAGGTGGCTTTTAGCTCGTTTGTGGTCTTGATGGCTTTTTTGCCGCGTTGTTCCACAATTGCTTCCGCCATTTGTCCCGCTCTCCTCAGCTCACCGTATCGCCTGAATACACTGGCCAATTCTGCCTGGCTGTATGTATTCACAACTTCATATGCCGAGAGGGTATTCTGCTTACTCATCCGCATATCCAGATTGGAATCAAACCGCGTGGAAAATCCGCGATCGGCCTGATCAAACTGATGCGAGGAAACCCCAAAATCAGCAAGGATTCCGTCAACTTTTAGTATGCCATAGAACTTTAAAAACTGTTTGATGTACCTGAAATTTTCGTTTATCAATCGAAACCGGGTATCATCAATGGTATTTTGAAGGGCATCTTCATCCTGATCAAAACCAATCAGCTGCCCTTTTTCTCCAAGTCTTTTCAAAATCTCACGGGAATGGCCCCCACCCCCGAACGTAACATCAACATAGATTCCATCTGCCTTTACCTGAAGCCCGTCTACAGACTCCCGTAAAAGAACCGGGTTATGATACGTCTTCTCCATCATCACCCATGACCTCTTCCGCCAGTTCCGCAAAATTCTCAGCAGTATCGTCCAGCACCTGCTCGTACTGATCCTTGTCCCAGATTTCAATAATATTTATTGCAGAACTCAGTACCACTTCCTTTTTTATGCCTGCTATAGCTACAAGGTTCTTTGGTATCAGCAATCTGCCTGTGGAATCTATTTCCACAGGTTTGACGCCGGCAGAAAACCGCCTGATGAAATCGTTGTTTTTTTTCCTGAACCGGTTTTTTTTGTTCATCTTCTGCATCAGAAGATTCCATTCTTCCATGGGATAGAGCTCAAGACAGGGATGGAATACAGAACGCTTGATGACAAAGCCCTGGGCAAGCAGGGGTGCCATCTGATTTTTCAGGGTAACGGGTATCATTACACGCCCCTTGGCATCGGCTTTACATTCGTATGTCCCTATGAAACTGATCACGGTAACCGGTTTGGTTTGTTATTCTAAAACTCAAATATATAGAAATTATTACCACAAATTACCACAAATTACCACTTTATTGATGATTTTAGGCGCATGCGGACTATATAGGCGTGTTTTCAGGTCGAAAAAACGATCCGGTGACACTCCGGAATTAGCATTGTGAAGAATGTGCCATCCCCTTTTTGCAGGGCTTTATGATAGATCAAAAATATGGCTATTATGGGGAATTCCCTATATTTGCCCACTGACGGAATAAGCCAATCTAAATGGAAGAACATATCCTTAAAGAAGGAAAATACCGCTATATTGAGGTTGGGAAAGGTAAACCCATGATTATTCTCCACGGGTTAATGGGCGGCCTCAGTAATTTCCATGGGGTGACTGATTATTTTCCTGCTAAGGGCTATCAGGTCCTGGTTCCGGAACTGCCCATTTATGATATGCCTACGATCAAAACCAATGTCAAGAATTTTGCAAAGTTCCTGGAGCGCTTTATTGAATACAAAGGGTTAAAGGATGTAATTCTCTTGGGGAATTCTTTGGGCGGACATATCGGGTTGCTTCACACCAAACTGTATCCCGAAATGGTAAGGGCCCTGGTTATTACCGGTAGTTCTGGCCTCTACGAGAGTGCGATGGGGGATGGATATCCCAAACGTGGAGATTACGAATTCATCAAGAAAAAAGCACAGGACGTTTTTTACGATCCCGCAGTGGCTACCAAGGAAATCGTAGACGAAGTCTATGCCACGGTTAACGACCGGATGAAACTTGTGAAAACCCTGGCGATCGCCAAAAGTGCTATCCGGCATAATATGTCCAAAGACCTGCCGCACATGCAGACCCCTACCTGTATCATCTGGGGGAAAAACGATTCGGTTACCCCACCGAATGTGGCTGAGGAATTTCACGATTTGCTGCCCGACTCTGATCTCTTCTGGATAGATAAATGCGGGCATGCCCCCATGATGGAGCACCCGGATGAATTCAACACAATCCTGGATTCCTGGCTGATGAAAAGGGAATTCTGATTTCCTTATATTAGAACACAGGTCCGCCTGGGAAATAACCGCTTCATGAAGATTAAATCCGCCCAATTTGTTGTCAGCAATACCCGCGTGGAAAAATGTCCTCAGGAACCTTTGCCCGAATATGCTTTTATAGGGCGTTCCAATGTGGGCAAGTCTTCATTGATAAATACCCTGACCCAGCGAAAAGGCCTTGCAAAAACTTCCGGAAGACCCGGAAAAACACAATTAATCAATCATTTCAAGATTAACGAAAACTGGTTTCTCGTTGACCTGCCAGGCTATGGCTATGCCAGGGTGTCAAAAAAGGAGAAGAAAACCTTTCAAAAATATATCACCGATTACTTTCTAAAAAGGCAACAACTGGTCAATGCGTTTGTCCTTATCGACATCCGTCATGAACCTCAAAAAATTGATCTGGAATTTATGGAATGGCTGGGGGGAAAAGGGATCCCTTTCTCCATAGTTTTCACTAAGGCTGATAAACTTAAACCTGTCGTTATCGAAACACAGGTTGCATCGTATTTGAACGCACTCACAAGCGGAGTCTGGGAAGAAGCACCGCCGCATTTTGTGACCTCCTCACAGAGCGGACTGGGCAGGGAAACCCTGCTGAACTATATCGACAATATTAACCGAAGTATTCGGCAAAACCCCGTTTAAATCAACTGTTTTACCAGCTAGGATCGCGATTCAAGCAAGGCTATCAGGGCATTGGCATCGGGCAACGCCTTAAGCTCCTCGGCACGCACCACTACTTGCAGTCCGGAAGTGGTCTCGCCCAGGATAATGGGATAAGTAAAGGCATGACCGAATTTTGAGGCATACTCCTTTTCGAATTCGTCCTTATGCAAAAAGATCATGGACGTGCTGCTTGCAGTCCGATACTTTTTCCAGATTTCACGCTCGCGAAAGGCCCCGTGCGTTAACTGGCAAAGACTACAAGTATAAGTGGATGGGTCTAAAATCTTATGTGCACCATCTAACAGTGCATTTCCCATACCCGAATTCGCATTGTATACAAAAATCAATTCCTGAAGCTCCTCTTTTTCCATAGCCGTTATTCTGTCTGCAAATTCACAGCCACCTTACAGGCGATAATGCGAATTTAGCTTTCCTGTACGTACTGTTATTGAAATTTTTCAAGTTTTATGCAGTACGGACACAGGCACACGCAAAATACAGCAGTTCCTGCTCATCAATATGCGTTGCTTCAAGTGTATCTTGCCTGCATATTTTGTTATCTTCGCCTGGTATTAAAAAAACGCCGGCACATAGCATAGGTGATATAATCGCAAACAATTGCAGTCAACCGCAAAAACCTTTTATGCAGGCCAGCAGGAAGTCTAATTAAGTATACTTTAATATATGAGTAGTAAATATGCCAAATGGCATCATCCCTATAAACCATCCACCGATTTTAAAAAGAAAGTTGCCTATTTCAGTATGGAATTTGGCATTGACCAGGGTCTGAAAACCTATTCCGGGGGTCTGGGATATCTGGCAGGCTCCCATATGAAGGCGGCCTTTGACCTGAAACAGAACCTGATTGGAGTGGGCTTATTATGGAAATACGGGTATTACGATCAGGGTCGCAACCCAGATCAATCCATGCAAGCCTATTTTGTGGAAAAAACATACAATTTTCTGGAAGACACCGGGATTGAGTTTGAGGTTCAGATCAGGAATAACCACGCTGTAAAAGTAAGGGCGCTGGTATTAAAACCGGAAATTTTTAATACGGTCCCCATATATTTTCTAACTACCGATGTAGCTGGTAACGACCACCTCTCACGTACCATCACCCACCGACTGTATGATTCCAATGACCAAACCCGGATTGCCCAAAGCATTGTACTGGGTATTGGAGGTGCAAAACTTGTTGAAAAACTTGGAGGCGCGGACATTTACCATTTAAATGAGGGGCATGCGCTTCCTGCCTTTTACTATCTGAAGAATAAGGGGGCCGATAAGAGCAAGTTTGTATTCACCACGCATACCCCGGAAAAAGGCGGACATGAAGAACGATACGGGCCGCTGCTGAACGATTTTGGGTTTTTTGGGCGTCGGCTCAACGACCAGGAATTGTCTGAAGAAACACTGTCTGGCAACCAGCTGAATTACACGGTTGCTGCGCTGCGCCTGGTTAAAAAGGCAAATGCTGTATCCAAACTGCACGCCAAGGTCGCTCGAAAAATGTACGAGGGCATGTCTGATTTAGCGCGCATCATCCCGATAACCAACAGCCAGCACTTGAAATTCTGGCAAGATCCAAAACTGGCACAAGCCTGGAAAAAAGGAAACACCAAGACTTTTGGAAATCGAAAACTTGAATTAAAAGAAGGCTTGTTTAAGGAGGTGCTCGACCAAACCGGTAAGATTTTTAGGCCGGAAATATTAACCATTGTCTGGGCCAGGCGTTTCGCAGCCTACAAAAGGGCAGATTTACTGCTTCGTGATCTGGAACGGTTTGAGCGGCTCATCTCAAATTCAAAATACCCGGTTCAAGTTATCTGGGCGGGAAAACCTTATCCCGGTGATCACGGTGCCATAGACATTTTCAACCGATTGGTTCATTATACCAAACACAAAGTGAATCTTGCGGTACTCACCGGATATGAAATTGGACTTTCCAAAAAGCTCAAGGAAGGTTCAGACATTTGGCTGAATACGCCCAGAATTACCCGTGAAGCATCTGGAACAAGCGGAATGACCGCAGCTATGAATGGTTCGGTCAATTTATCTACCCGTGATGGCTGGATCCCTGAGTTTATTAAAAACGGCAAGAACGGATTTGTACTGCCCGCCCTTGACTATACCTTGCCACACAGGGAACAGGATTACCGGGACAGTCAAAACCTGTACCGCATCCTGGAAGAGCAGGTGCTGCCAATCTACTATGAAAAACCGGATGAGTGGTCAACTATTGTATTCGAAGCCCTGGAGGGGATAATACCCCAATTTACCAGTGCGCGAATGGCAACAGAGTACTACAAAAAACTCTATAAGTAGTAAAGCGCTTAATCTTTTAATTGTAGTTTTTCGGCAAAATATTCACAGAAATCCTTCATGGTTGCCGTCATTTTTTCATCCTGCGTGGCCTTCATATAGGTGTCGGACATAGCCACCAGGGTTTGATGGAAGAAAATCTTCATTTCATCTACCGGCATATCCTTGGTCCAAAGGTCAATTTTCAGGGATTCCTTGTTCCTGCTGTCCCAAACGGAAAGCAACATGGCTTTGGCCTCCTCCCTGTCAATGCCTCCGTCTTCAGCCGTCCAGTTCAGTTCTTCCGGTACGCGGTTTTCATCAAGGGTAACCTCAAGGGTAATTTTTGAAGTATGCAACTTGGCCATAAGCTATTTTTTTGGTTTGTAATTTGCCTCCTGGAAAATAGTCTTTGAAGGTGTATTCAAAAGGCTTTTCAAGGGGACATTATTCTTTTGGGCATACGCTTTTACAATTTGCCACCCCATATAGCGTCCAATCCTCCC
>JABDRK010000193.1 GCA_013041785.1 Eudoraea sp. | reverse complement strand
CCAGCTGTCTATTGTACCCAGCAGGAGGTTACCTGACTCTGCTTTTTCCCTGGCTCCTTCCACATGATCCAGGATCCACTTCACTTTTGTTCCGGAGAAATAGGCGTCGATAACCAATCCTGTTTTTTCCCGGACCAGTGTACTATATCCGCTCTCCTTAAGTTCTTCGCAATAATCCGAAGTTCGTTTGTCCTGCCATACAATTGCAGGATAAACCGGCTGTCCGTTCAGTTTGTCCCAGACAACAACGGTCTCACGCTGGTTAGTGATGCCAATTCCTGCGATCTCAGAGGGCTTGATATTTTTATTGTCGAGGACTTTCCGGGCCATTTCAGCCTGGGTATTCCAGATTTCAATAGGATCGTGTTCCACCCAACCCGGTTGTGGAAAGTGTTGTGTTAATTCTTGCTGGGCAGTGGAGATTATTTGACCTTTGCGATCAAAGACAATTGCACGGCAACTTGTTGTTCCCTGGTCAAGCGCCAAGATGTACTGCTCCATAAAACCGCTGATGTTTGTTGATTCTGTGGTATCGATTAAATGTAATCCAATTATTTCATTTTACATAATGTGCTCTTCCCATAACAATCAAGCCGGGGATATGTACACCCTTTTAGGGCTAATTTAGCATCCAGATTCGGTAATTCAACAGGGATGCAAAACAGACCCATAGGAAATATGGGATCAGCAGGTAAGCCGCCACTTTACTCACTACATTGAACCAGCGGATTGTGCCCAGAATAAGCATCATGAGGACCAGGATGACCAACAAGGCCCAGAACGGATTTTGAAAACCGAAAAAAACAACGCTCCAAAGGGCGTTAAAGAGGAGTTGAAACCCAAAATGATATAAGGCTGTTTTGACCCATTTGTGATAAAATCCTTTGGACCAGACAATTCCTGCCGAAACGCCCATCATAATGTACAGAAGTGTCCATACCGGACCAAAAAGCCAATTGGGAGGGGTAAAGCTGGGCTTGTTCAGGGTTTCATACCAGTCATTTACCGAGCTCTGGGTAGCGAAACCCGATAAAAATCCAATGAGCAGGCATACTCCTACAGCGATAGCTATATAGAAGGCTTGTTTTTTCAATTTTGGCCGGTTTTAAACTAAAATAGCAATTTATTTTTATTGGTTTGAAGGCAAAGTGCGGTAAAAGCTATCTTTGCAGAAATTTTAATAGCTATGATCGAGAAGGATTTTGTTCCGGTTATTCCATTTGTTTCCCAGGAGGCAGGAAATGTCCGTGCTGAGGCTCCAAGCAATATTGCGCTGATCAAATACTGGGGAAAATATCCCGGGCAGATTCCGGCCAATCCATCGATCAGTTTTACCCTGAAAAATTGTACCTCGGCTACATCAATAGCATACGATAAAAAAAATATCAAGGACTCAGGAATATCTTTTGAGTTTCTTTTTGAAGGGCAATCCAAGCCTGAGTTTGAACCCAAACTTCGTACTTTTTTTGAACGCATAATTAAATACCTGCCGTTTCTGGAGGATTACCATCTGAAAATATCTTCCTCGAATTCTTTCCCCCATAGCAGTGGGATTGCATCTTCTGCCAGCGCCATGGCAGCAATGGCCGCCTGCCTGATGGAAATGGAACGGAGACACAACCCGGATATTTCCCCGGAATACATAGCTTTAAAATCCTCTTTCCTGGCGAGGTTGGGCTCTGGTAGCGCATGCAGAAGTATTGCCGGCGGTTTGGTAGTTTGGGGTAAACATGATGCAGTAGCGGGAAGTTCTGACTTATACGGCATTCCTTTTCCGGATGCGATAGACAGGGTATTCCATGATTTTCAGGATACCATTCTCCTCGTCCACCGGGGTCAAAAGCAGATCAGCAGTACGTTGGGCCATAAACTCATGGATGGCCATCCTTTTGCCACCCAGAGATTTGAGCAGGCTAATCGTCATTTGCAGGAGATAAAGGGGATTTTAGCAAATGGGGATTTGGATCGGTTTATAGCCCTGGTGGAGCTCGAAGCCCTGACTTTACATGCCATGATGATGAGCAGTTCTCCGTATTTCATGCTCATGAAACCCAATACGCTTGCCATTATCGAACGTATATGGCAATATCGCAGGGAAACACAGGTTCCGCTATGTTTTACCCTGGATGCCGGGGCCAACGTCCATGTGCTCTATCCCAATACATACCGAGAGAAAGTTTTGCAATTTATTAAGAATGAGTTGGTTGCGTATTGTGAAAACGGACAGTATATTTGCGACCAGGTTGGCACAGGGGTTGAAATTTCCTGAGGGCAGACCTGATTTAGAAATATAAATGTAACTTTGACTAGACCCGCGAGGAAGCAATTTATGAAAGGACCGCTATTTTATTCCAAGATCTTATTGTTTGGTGAATACGGAATCATCAAAGATTCCAAAGGCCTGTCCATTCCCTATAACTTCTTTAAAGGGGCACTGAAAAAGGACAACGACCTCAGTGGCGCCGCTTTACAATCCAACCAAAGTCTGGTAAAATTTGCAGGGCACCTGGAAACAATTCAGGAGGCATCTCCGGAATTGGTCACCTTTGATCTAGGAGGCTTTAAGCAGGATATTGCTGATGGCCTGTATTTTGACAGTTCTATTCCCCAGGGGTATGGAGTAGGGAGCAGTGGGGCATTGGTGGCAGCAGTTTACGATAAGTACGCCTTCAATAAGATTACTGTTCTGGAGAATTTGACAAGGGAGAAGCTCCTAAAGCTCAAAGTTATCCTGGGAAAAATGGAATCGTTTTTTCATGGTAAATCCTCAGGTTTGGATCCCCTGAATAGCTATCTCAGTCTCCCGATCCTTATCAATTCTCAGGATAACGTTGAATCTACCAGTATTCCTTCCCAGAATCTAAAAGGTTCTGGAGCTGTGTTTTTACTCGACAGTGGAATTACGGGGGAGACGGCTCCCATGGTTGAGATATTCATGGAAAAGTTGAAAAATGAAGGGTTCCGAAAGGTGTTAAAGGATCAATTCATCAAGCATACGGATGCCTGTGTTGATGATTTTATCAGCGGGAATATCAAATCCCTGTTTAGCAATCTCAAAGAACT
>JABDRK010000176.1 GCA_013041785.1 Eudoraea sp. | reverse complement strand
CACCATAGACACCGCCTTCTTCTTCACGCAGCTTTTCTATAAGTTTTATGGTCAGTACTTCACCAAGGGCACTCACTGCCATTTCGGTATCGGGATCGAAAGGAATCTCTTCTTCCCAGGTAATGCTCACATTGCTTTTAGGGTCAGTTCCCCTGTTTACAATGTGTTTTTGATAGCTGTCTTTCCTCCTGAATTTTGTCGCAACATATGTTTCATTGCTGTTCTTGCCAGGCAGGGAGGCGAGATAGGTTGTGGCATATGCTTTTAGTTTTTCTTCATCTACATTCCCGACAAAGTAGAAGTGGAAATCCCCGGCATCCGCAAAGCGCTCTTGATATTTTTGGTAAGCCAGGTCGTAATCGGTGGCATCCATTTTCTCCACCGTTGGAAAGCCGGTATACCTCGGGTTGCCCTCGTTTTTAATTTTACTGATTTGGTCCTGAAAGTAAAACTGCGGATTGGCCATCAGGTTCCCTAAAAAGCTTTTTTGTTTGGTGATAAAGGAATTAAAAGCCTCGGTGTCCTTATTGAGTGAGGTAAAGTATAGATGTACCATTTGAAACAGGATCTCTAAATCCTTGGGAGCCGCGGAACCATAAAAATTTTCACTAAAGGAACCGATCCCAGGGCGTACATTTACGATTTTCCCACTCATAAATTTGCCCATATCCGTTAAGGACAGGCCACCTATTCCGGCTTCCGAAAGGCCACTGTTGGCAAAAGCAGTTGCCTTCAGTTCTTCATCACTGTACAAGCTTGTGCCCCCTGGGCTGTAAGCCTGAAATTGCACTTCGTCGTTCTTAAAATCAGTCTTTTTGTAGGTTACTTTAGCACCATTGCTCAAGGTGATTGTCGTAAAATCTAAATCAGCATTTTTTTCTGACTTTACAATTGTACCTGCAGGAGGCATCGTTTCTATTAATTCGGAGCGTACGGCCTCATCCTGATAGGGGGCAATGTCAGCCGTTTTAATGGCTTCTAACAAAGTTTTCACCTCTTCTTCGGTTACCAGATCCAAGCCTTCCTTTTCAGGACCTGTCATTACGATAACCCGATTGTCATCGTGAATGAAACTATTGATCAAAACACTTATTTCTTCCAGTTTAATACCGGGCAACAGTTTTTTGGTCATGTCAAACTGCCAGGCAATACCAGGCATCGGCTCGTTTTGCAGGTAGTGATAAATGTAAGGGTAGACCAGGCGATTGCTCTCTAGCTTATCGCGGTCATTATACTGTTTTTCCAGTCGGGCTAAAAGGCTTTTTTTAGCGCGTTCAAATTCTGCTTCCTGAAAACCATAGCGTTTAACCCGTTCATTTTCTTCCAAAATAGCTTTGAGCGCCTTCATTTGTCCGTCAGGGCTGGTTTGGGCAAAGGACTGGTAGGCGTTTTTAGTTCTCGCAAAAGTGCCTCCATAGCCAGAATACCCAAATACGAATGGCGGGTTTGCACTATTACGAAGTTCATCCAATCGGTTGTTGATCAGGGTCGAAAAAAGGTTCTTTACCAAGCGTTCCCGATAATCATTCACTGTGATAATTTCGGGTGCTTCAAAAGGATCTTTATAGAGCACCTGTACGCTGGTAAAGGCAGCTTCTTCGTCAGATGCAATGGCAATCAGGGTTTCTTCGTGGTTGGGTAGGGGATAGGACTCCCGTTTTGCCGGATTTTCCGATTTTTTGATCTTTGAAAAATGGGATTTAATCTTGGATTCCAGTGCAGTAACATCCAAATCCCCTACAGCGATTACCGCCATAAGATCTGGTCGGTACCAGGTATTGTAATAATCACGGACATCGTCATAGGTAAAATTCTCCAGGTTCTCTTTGGTGCCGATAGGAAGTCGCTCTGCATATTTGGAACCGTACATGATTTTGGGCAGGGTCACTTTTTGCATACGTTTATCAGCGCCCAAACGTAAACGCAGTTCCTCGAGAACCACCCCGCGCTCTCCATCGATTGCCTCTTCGGACAGGGTAGTGTTGTGTGCCCAGTCTTCCAGGATTTGGAACCCTTGTTCTAATTTTTCCGGGTCATCACTGGGAATGGGAAGAATATAGACTGTTTCATCAAAACTGGTGTAGGCATTTAAGTCTGCTCCAAATTTTACCCCTATGCTTTGGAGGTAATCTATCAAATCATTTTTTTCAAAGTTTTTGGTCCCATTGAAATTCATGTGCTCCATGAAGTGGGCAAGGCCAAGCTGGCGATCTGTTTCCATAATTGAGCCCGCGTTGACCACCAAACGCAGCTCTACTTTGTCTTCTGGTTTACCGTTATTTCTGATGTAATAGGTTAAGCCATTCTCCAGGGTCCCCACTTTAACATTAGGATCGATGGGAATGTTTTCCTCGGGGATGGTGGTGGGGCTCAGCCCATCGGTCTGGGCAAAAAGTGTGGAAACGCCAACAAAGGCAAAAACAAAGAGAAATGTAATTTTTTTCATGTATAGCATTTTGTGTGATTTTTTAAAAACGTTGTAAAAGATAAAGAAGAATTTGCCGTAAGAAAAATAGTATAAAACTTGCAAAATTGAGATTAACGCCACTAGGCATCTCCTGTATTCAGGTATTGGATTTATAATGAAGGAGATAGGGTTTAATGACAGGTATATTCAAAGGAAGAATTTTATAAAAAACATTTTTCTTTCTCATACTAATTCCCAGAGAATTGACTAAAGCATTCATTACCCACGGGACGGTCATATAGCAACCCTCACCAGGAGTGTTGGCGCGGTGTTTTTTCATTGTGTCTTAAGCGGGATCCTTTGCTCATTTCACTCGCAAAAGTACCAAGGGTAGGGCCTGCAGGAGCCCATCGGAAACCTATTCTATCCCGCCAACTGGATAGTGGGGCAGATCGTCATCCGCTTTTTTCCTGAAATCGGGAGAATAATACAAAAAGAGGCGAAAAGTATGGTTGAGGTCGTATTGATTCCCTGTGTATCTCTGCTGGTACACAAGCATGTATCCATAATCTAAGGTCAGGTTTTTCCCGATACGCTGGTTAAAACCCAGGAACAACCGGTTCTGGTCAAAGGTGTTGTAGACGATCTCCCTGCCCGCATGGAACAGGATCTCATTGGAGAGGACGGGCCTGGGTAGCCCGGGATCTTTGAATACCTGCACTGCAGCCGAGATCAGGAAGCGAAAACGGCTCGAAAACCGCACACGATCTGTGGAACCGCTGTTTGTATTTAGCACCTCGTGCCAGCGCTGTTCAACCCTCACGCGTTGCAGGAAGGTTATCTTTCCTATTATGGCCCGCCAAAGTGCCTGCTGGTAAAACCTGCGTTCGAGAGCGTATTCCCTTCCTGAATCAGTTTCCGTGGCAAGCCACAAGGCTGCGGCTCCCCCTACGAAAGAGATCTGATCATTTAACCAATAAGCAGCACCCAGGCGAAGAAAATAGAAGTTGGGATCACTGATAAAGTTGTTACGACGAAGATGTACATCAGCAATCATACCCCAGTGTTTGCTGATTCGCGCCGTGCTGTTGACACTGGTCCAGAATTGAGTTTGTTCAAAGGTCTGTGACTCTGTCCCCTGCTGTGAAATTACCACCCCAGGGATAAGCATAAAAATGAGAAATCCTAGAAGTACCTTGTTCACTGATATGCGTTGGTTGAAAAAACAAAGGTATTGCTTATATCTGATGGATCCCCAGGCCTTGCCTTTATTTTATTGCCCATTGCTTCCCGCCTTCTTCCCGACTGCTATCGGGACTTTGGTGGATCACAAAGGGCCCAAGATTGAGGTCTCGCAGAGAAGCGTGCCCGAGCCCTTATGACTGCTTCGCAGCCAATGGTTCTTTTTCATTTTTACCCACTATTGAGCAAGCTCAAGTGTTTTAAAATGAAAAGCCGGGATTGCTTTCTTCGCTTTGCTCAGAAAGCGGCCCGGGGGTGGGCCAGTCATAAAGCAACCCTTGCCAGCTTCACTGAAGTCGTGTTAATTCATTTTGTTTTGTCCGGGATTCTTTTCTCCCCACCTT
>JABDRK010000144.1 GCA_013041785.1 Eudoraea sp. | reverse complement strand
TTGTAGACGGATCAATCAGCCCAAGGGCAACCACATTCAGATCGGGATCCCTGGTCTCCTGGTAGGGTTGGCAACACGCCTTCTGACACCCAAGCTGCGGGATTCCGGCATCCTGAACAGTGCCGAGTACCACAATAAAGGGATCATCCGGAAGCACTGCTGACTCAGTGGTTCCTGTCTCATTCTGCTCTGCCTTGCAGCCAAACAGCAGGAGAATAGAAAAAAAGAATATACGCTGATCAATACCCACAACTCTCCTAAGCTTCCAAAAACAGGGATGGATATCGGAAAGGCTCATGGAGGGCATTAATTTAGGATAGCACTGTATCTGTTTGGGCTCTCAAGAACGGAAACCGCCTCGGAAATTGCTCCGTCGTTTTGGAGGTAATACCGGTATAAGCCATCCCGATAAAAATAGCGCTTGATGATCTCATCGACCAGGCTCTTTTGGATTTCCCTTTTATACCTATCGATTGCATTGATCTTTTCCAATTTGATCTTGTCCATCAACTCCTGGTAATTTTGGGCCATACCATCCCCGAAAAGGGCAGTATCTTCATCAGCTATAGCTTCCCTCAACGCTTTTTCCGTGGTGGTTTCAAAATTGAAATTACTTTCCTGCACGTGATTTTTGAAGGCTTCAAAATCAGTGTTTTGGAAATCAAAATCGGCAACGGCATCCAATGAATTCTGGTAGTAATAATCCGTTGCAAAATCAAAGATCACATTATTGACACTTAAGGCTTTCGTGAGCGCATTGCTTTGCAGTTCGGGTATTTCAATATCTGGCATTACCCCACCGCCGTCCTGTACTTTCCGGCCGTTACGGGTTTTAAAATCCTGAAATTCAGTATTCCTTACGGCATTTCCCTCCTGGTCCCGGTTCCAGTAATCCAGGGCCTGAATACACCTTCCGGAAGCGGTGTAGTATCGGGAAATGGTAACTTTCAGCTGGGTGCCGTAGGTAAGCCTTAGTGGGCGCTGAACTAAACCTTTACCAAAACTTCGGGCACCTATGATCACCGCGCGGTCCAGGTCCTGAAGGCTGCCAGAAACGATTTCACTTGCAGAAGCACTGCTTCCATCTACGAGGACTACAAGCGGTATTTCTGCATCCACAGGATTGTTTTTGGTTCGATATTCCCGATTGAACTTCTTAACCTTGGATTTGGTAGTGACTATAGTTTCCCCCTTTGGAACAAAAAGGTTGGTAATTTTAATGGCTTCACTAAGTAATCCCCCGGGGTTTCCCCTAAGGTCGAGGATCAGTTGCTCCATGCCCTGGCCTTTGAGGGCGAGCAGCGCACTTTTGGTCTGATCTGTGGCTTTTGCATTGAACTTCGACAATACGATGTACCCCGTTTTCTCATTGGCCATACCATAAAAGGGCACCGCATCTATTTCGATGGCTTCACGGGTAATGGTAGTAGTTTGCGTTTTTCCCTGCCGTTTAAAAGTAACCTCAACCCGGGTATTATTGGCTCCTTTCAGAAGCTCGGCAGCATCGTCCTTAAAGTCTGTAATGTTGATATCCCCAATCTTAATGAGTTCATCCCCGGCCTTGAGACCTGCTTTGTCTGCGGCGTATCCCTGGTAGGGCTCAATGATCAATAGCTTGTCCTGGTAGGACCTGACCAGCGCCCCGATACCAGAATATTCACCGGCGTTATTGATCTTGTAAGCTTCAACATCCTGCTCATTCAGGAACTTGGTGTAGGGGTCCAGCTCATCGAGCATATTCTTGATCGCGGTATCCATAAGATCCGCAGGGTTGGTCTCATCCACATAGTTCATGTTCAGTTCCTTGAACAGGGTAGTGAAAATTTCGATTTGCTTGGCAATCTCGAAATAGTCGTTTTTAAAACCGCTCCCAACAACCAGGAACACTACCGCTATCACGGGCAGCATTACCCGCTTTTTAATCATCTCTTTCATCATCTGTTTCTTTTAAAAACAATTCTAAAAGCGCCTTCATTGCGCCCTCTATTTCCCGGTAATCCGGGCTTTCTTTTCCAAGATATAAAAATAGCAAGGCATAATTTCCCACCGCCTTGTTAAATATTGCTCCTTTATGGAGCCGATAGGCCTCGCGCATCAGTCGTTTTATTCGGTTTCGTTTTACAGCAAGCTTTACTCTTTTTTTAGGAACAGCCATTGCCGCCTGCAGGATTACTGCCTCGGGCAAGGGGGTTTTCAGATAAATCAGCTTAAGGGGAAACCGCTTGATGGATTTGCCTTCCTCGAACACCTGCTCAAGCAATTTTTTGCTCTTGAGCCTTTCTTTTTTGGGAAAAGAGAAAGCCATAGAAATCAAAAGTATGAATTTATTTGCTCCCCGCTTTGCCTGACAATTATCATATTTATCTCGGGAGTAGGATTTTACCTTGCATTGATTTATATTTCGTGTTATTGACCAATTTTTGCAGTGTATGGGTGAACTGAATGTTAAGAAGCTGTCTGCATCATCTGATAGAATAGAGTACATAGCTCAACTCGTAGGGGATATAGAGGCTCTGGACCGAATGCTAAAAGAGGGTATGTTTGAAAAATCCCCCCTTCATGTTGGCGCGGAACAGGAATTTTGTCTCGTAAATGAAGTATGGAACCCAACAAACAAGGCAGACGAGGTATTAGCGGAGATTAATGACGATCACTTTACTAATGAGCTAACCCGCTACAACCTTGAAATCAACCTGGACCCACAAGTTCTTGAGGGAACTTGTTTTTCGAAACTGCACCAAGACCTGAACAGATTGCTGCAAAAGGCCAAAGAAGCCGCAGCAAAACACGGGAACAAAGTTATTCTTA
>JABDRK010000140.1 GCA_013041785.1 Eudoraea sp. | reverse complement strand
ACAAAAGAAGGTGAGTATTTGAAGTGTACTCAAATAAGCCTTACCGTAAATAAGCACAATACAGCTTCCATTGCAGCCTACGAAAAAATGGGATTTCACAATCTGGGTGGTATCGTCCAGGATATCGGACACGGCTATATTATGGACGACTTCCTCCTGATCAAGACCTTATAAATAAAGACTACAGCTGATTAATGTCATAGAAAGCCTACTGATACTGCACTAATTTTAAGCTGTATTTTAAATCATTGAAAATGAAAGACATGTACAAAGACAAGAGCTCCTTGGCTATTGGTGGAGGTACCCTGTTGGGTGTGGGATCGGCCTTTTTCTTCCTTACCATAAACGTAATGTGGTTTGTAGGCTGCATCATCCTTGGGGTTGGGCTGGGACTGCTGATAGCTGCGCTCATCCCAAGCAGGTAATCAAGGGATGACTTTTTCATGATAACTACCCAATGTCAATGCCGTGCTGAAACTCTTGCGTAATACCCGAAAAAAATTATTGGCAGAAAACCGGTTTACCAGGTACCTGATCTATGCTATAGGTGAGATCATCCTGGTGGTTTTGGGGATATTGATCGCCCTGCAAATCAATGAATGGAACAATAGGCGGATAGAAAGCAAGGAAGCAGCCAAGACTTACCAGAATATCCGCAGGCAAATCACAGACGATCTGGATGCCTTGAAAGAGGTAGTGGCTTACAATGACTTTCATTTAAAAGCCTACAGGTACGCCAATAAAATCATCATTTCCAATAACCGGCAAAAAGCGGATTCCCTGGCCATGATGGCAATGTTACTAAGCCAGTTTTCTGACTTTCACAGGAGCAGCAACATCTATCAAACCCTGGTTAACAGCGGGGAGTTGCGGTTATTGAAAAATATGGACATCACCAGGAAGCTGCAACAGCTGGAGATGACTTATACCTTTGTGAACAAACTTGAAGTAATGCATTGGGATATGATATCCAATGAATTACCAGAGGTTCTAAGGGGTGTGGTTAACTATAATGATATGAAGGCAGTACAACCAGAAAAACTGTTTGACGTGGAGATGCAAAACATGTTTGTTGCCATCATCTACCTATCAGAAACTAAATCGGCCGTATACAAAGAGGCCCTTACTGAGATTGAGGAACTCATCAGTTTGATTGACCAGGAAGTTGCTCCATTGCCCGATCTCTCGTCTTCCTCCGATCCGGTTGCGCAACCTTAATTATCTCGTTAAAAAAAACTAACTTGAGATTACTAATCCTATTTACAAACCAATGAGTAATCTCAACCGCAGAAACTTCATCAAAAAAACATCCTTATCCACCGCCGGAATCCTGGCGGCATCTGCCCTGCCCTCCTGTTCTCAGGAAATAACCGACCGTAAAGCAGGTGCTGTTTATATGGGTGATTTTGCTGCCCCGAAATTGGATATTGTCCGGATTGCCGTAATAGGTGTTGGGGCTCGTGGACCTTCACATTTACAACTTTCTGCCTCCCTTCCCGGCACCGAAATCGTAGCGATAAGCGACCTCTACGAGGACCTGGCTACCAAATGGGCGGAAGAAGCCCGTGCTATGGGAAAAGGCGAACGGCACAAGGATATCAGAACCTACCACGGGGACGAAGAAGCCTGGAAACGCATGTTGGCAGAGGTGAAGCCGGATGTGGTATTCATTGCCACCAACTGGAAAAACCACGCACCCATGGCCATAGAAGCCATGAAACAGGGAGCTAATGCCTTTGTGGAAGTCCCCCTGGCGCTTACCCTGCAGGAGCTTTGGGAAATTGTAGATACCAGTGAACAGACCCGCAAGCACTGTATGATGATGGAGAATGTAAACTATGGCCGGGATGAGCTGATGTTCCTGAATATGTGCCGAAAGGGAATAATTGGGGAGGTATTGCATGGAGAAGCGGCCTATATTCACGAACTGCGCTGGCAAATGGAAGAAGTAGAACGGGGAACCGGATCCTGGCGAACCTATCATTACGCGAGGCGCAACGGTAACCTTTACCCTACCCACGGCCTGGGACCCGTGGCCCAGTATATGAACCTGGCCCGGGGAGAGGACACATTTAGAAGCCTGGTTTCTTTTTCCACTCCGGCAATTGGGCGTAAAATGTATGCCCGGAAAAACTATCCAGAGGACCATCAGTGGAACCAACTGGATTACCAGGGGGGCGATCTCAATACCTCAATCGTTAAAACCAAATTAGGCCGGACAATCATGGTCCAATGGGATGAAACCAGTCCCCGCCCCTATTCCCGTTTGAATTTGATACAGGGAACCAAAGGTGCCCTGGCCGGTTTTCCTACACGGGTAGCCCTGGAGGGTGGTGTAGCAGGTATTACTGAAGATCATCACCGCTGGGTTCAGGGGGAACAGCTGGCCGCTTTATATGAAAAGTACGATCACCCCCTTTATAAAAGGCTGGCTGCATCTACTGAGGAAAGCGGACACGGAGGAATGGACGGAATGATGGTATACCGCATTATTGAATGCCTGCAACAGGGACTCCCCCTGGATCAGAACGTTTATGAAGGAGCCCTCTGGAGTGCAGTTGCCCCTTTAAGCGAGCGATCCGTGGCAACAGACGGGCAACCACAGGTATTTCCGGATTTCACCCGCGGGGAATGGAAAAATACGGCTCCCCTTGGAATTATTGCCTAAGCGCGCTTCTTTGGAATTGAGTTAAAATTTAACAGAATAATTTTCCTATTTAATTCAGAGAACCATTAATTTTGGAATATATCCATATATTAGGATTTATTCCATGTTATACACAAAATATTTTAGTGGTATTATACGCCAGTACGGCAGGCCTAACCTTTCGGATGAGCAGTTTAGAAAGTTTATGAATATTGTACACCTGGAGGGGCGTATTGCTGGTATCAATACGATCAAACGGGCCCTGAAGGACACCCGTGAAGCCCACCGGTTTGATCTGGAACATTACAACGTTAGCAAAAAACTCACGGAGTTAACCGGTAACCTCCCTCCCGAAAAACTCAGGGAACAACTATTTCGTTAGGGATACTTTTCTTAATTTCATTGGCCTTCTAAAAACCCACAAAGCCGATGAAACCATTTTTATATACCCTGGCCCTGTTACTGACATTCTCATCCTGCAAGGAAAGGATAGCTCAGGAGGAAAATGCTGAAGAGAAAATCAAGTACAGCACCTCTTACAAACCTGCTTCTTTTGAAAAGGACGAGCGTATTGCCAAAATAAAAGGATTAAGCGAGGAACTGCATATGCTCATTGAAGCCCATAGGCAGGAAGAAAAGATTCCAGGCATTGCCTATGGGGTTGTAGTAGACAATGAACTGGTGCTCGCTTCGGCAACCGGGCTTATGAATCTTCAGGAAAACCTCCCGGCAAGCACCAATACGGCTTTCAGGATTGCCTCCATGTCTAAAAGTTTTACGGCAATGGCTATAGTTAAGCTGCGGGATGAAGGAAAACTCAGTCTATCTGATCCGGCATCGCAATATATCCGGGAAATGGCTGATATGGAATACCTGACGAGTGATTCTCCGGAAATTACAATAAATAACCTGCTGACGATGACTGCGGGTTTCCCGGAAGACAATCCCTGGGGCGACCGGCAACTGGACGAGTCGGATGAAATGCTGCTGGCCCTTATGGAATCAGGTCCGGCTTTCTCCAATCCTCCTTCTTTTGCCTATGAATACAGCAATACCGGGTATGCACTATTGGGTGCTATTATCTCAAAGGTATCCGGACAACCCTATCAGGAATACATCAGAGAACATATACTTCTGCCTCTTAATATGCAAAATACCTATTGGGAAATCGACAAGGTCCCTGATGGCGAACTGGCTATTGGCTACCGCTGGGAAGATGAACAATGGAAACTGGAACCTATGCTTCACGATGGTTCATACGGTGCTATGGGGGGATTGATCACAACTATCGAAGATTTTAGCAAATATGTGAGCTTCCAC
>JABDRK010000138.1 GCA_013041785.1 Eudoraea sp. | reverse complement strand
GTGTAGACCCCTATCTCCTGTTATGGAACACCTTTGGGGGAAGCGGATACGACATTGCCTGTGCCCGGCACAATTCTGCTATTCTTTACCATCTGCAAAAACAGGAGCCCAGGGTAACGGAAATTGATTTCAACCCCTCCTTTGCTTCTTCCCTTTTCTTTGTATACCTCAACCGAAAACAGGACAGCAGGGAGGCCATCGCGGCCTACAGGAAAAAGCAAGGCAATAAGCCGGACCTTGTTCAAAAGATCAGCTCACTAACCCGGGCCATTGCAGCAAGTAAACAGCTGGAAGAATTTGAGGTCCTGCTTTTACAGCACGAAAAATTGATCTCAGAGGCACTGGAGATGCCAGCCATCAAAGAAACATATTTCCCGGATTTTGAAGGGATAGTGAAAAGCCTTGGTGCCTGGGGCGGAGATTTCGTACTGGCGACAGGTCCGGAGAAAGCCCAGGAATATTTCCGCAAAAAAGGGTATACGACGGTTATCCCCTATTCCGATATGATCCTATAAAAAACCCCGGACAAATTGCCGGGGTCTGGAATTTTTGATCAAATAATTCTAGTAGAATACAGAACGATTGTCCTCTATTTCCGCCTTATTTTTCAGGGCTGTATATACCGCATTGTTAACACGCAGCGCATTTGAAGATTGCAGATTTCTGGCGTAGGTAGCATAATTCTCCATTGCCGGTGCAGCTTCTTTTTTAATCAATTCAATTAAGAAAACTCCGGTCTCTCCTTTGATGAGCTGGGAGGTATCCCCTTCGTTCATAGCAAAAGCTGTACCCACCACGGCCGGTTCTCTGCCCGCTCCGGGAATAGTTGGAGTTTTAACCGTAAGTGCAGAAGCATTCGAAATTATGGTATTATTAGCTGTAGCCAGTTCTTCAAGCGATTTCCCCGCATTCTCTGTCATGATCTGCTGGGCTTTCTTTTCCTTTCTGATTTCGGGTAGGGCCGTAGCCGATGCATCTTCCACCGCCATCAGTCCCTCGTTGTACTTGGCGGTAAGCTGAACCACTGCGTATCCGGTATTGATATTGAAACGCCTGATATCACCTACCTCGGTTTCCTCGTTAAACGCCCACTGCACAATACTCCGCTGCGAGGACAGCCCTGGAAGGTTCTCGTCCATGGCTTTGATTTTATTCACGGGCCGGATAACATATTTACCTTCCCTTGCTGCATCTTCAAATGGTTTTTCCTCGGTTGTTGCAGCCATTTCAAATTTGGTGGCCTCAGTAAAGAGGGTATTGATGGTTTCTTCTGAAGCTTCAATGGTTCGTGTGAGGTCTGCCAGTTGAACGATATCCTGTTTGTCGTCCACACGCACGATATGATAACCAAATTCGGTTTCTACCAGGCCAATATAACCTACCGGGTTACCAAAGGCAAAATCATTGAATTTCGGAGTCATCACCCCTTCCTGGAAATACCCAAGGTCTCCACCCATAGGGGCAGACGGCCCATCTGAATTGTCGCGGGCCAACTGGGCAAATACAGCATTAGGTTTTCTGGACGCTTCCAAAACTTCCTGGGCTTTTACCTCTGCCTCCTCTTTGGTACGTGTAACCTCAGGGTTTGCCCTCAGGGCTCCCGCATAAGAGATCAGGATATGACTTGCTTTTACTGATCCATTGGGTTTTCGGTCCACCATCCTGGAAACTTTGAACATATCTCCATCGCGGTAGGGTCCAAACAATTCGCCTACTTCAAGCGCCATCAGGGAGTCTGCGAAACTTGCGGGCAAGTCCTTTTGGGCTTTGAAAATAGTATCGTATTTAGTATCGGAATTCCGGTCGAGAAAAGCTGCCAGATCCTGAGTGTTTCGGAAACCAGGGATGGTATCGGTAGTATCCTGTTCTTCCATGTATTCTACCGTATCTGAAAGCAAACTGAGAATGGATTCCCTGATAGCCGTTTCATCTGCTTCAGAAGGTTTTTCTTCAAAGTAGACAAATCGGATGTCTCGGGACTTTTCCTGCTTATAGTCCGCTTCGTGTTCATTTATATAGGCTTCTATTTCACTTTTGGTCACCACAATGGCACTGTCCGGAATGCTGGAAAAAGGTACGCGTACATAGCGGATATCGACCTTGTCATTCGCCAGTCGATATTCCAGTTCACCTTCTTTAAGTGTAGTTCCCATTCCTGCTTTGATCAGGTTGAAGTAGGATTGCTGCCTGGCACTTTCAATAATTGACTGTTCATCCTGTAACCAATCCTGATATTGGCTCGGGGCACTCAGTTTTAATTCCGCGATGAAATCCCGGAAAAGACCATCATCAAAAACCCCGTTCTCATCAAGGAATTGTGGATTCTGACTGATTCCAGGGCTGGATTTAATCACTTCCATGATCTGATCCTGCTCTATGGAGATGCCCAAATCGGCGATTTGCTGATCCAGGATTGTATTGCGTTCCAATTGGTTCCATACACTGTTCACCAACTGCGTAGAGGAAGCCGTGGGTCCACTCCTTCGGGAAATTCTTTCCACACGCTGGCGAAAATCGTCAATGGAGATAGGCTCTCCGTTGATCTCGCCAATTGCAGATCCTATCTTTCCCCCTCCCAGGTCGTTACTGGTGAAAATCCCGGAGATCACAAAGGCAAATAATGCCATACCAATGATCAAAATCAATACTGTAGTCCGCTTCCGTATATTCTCTAAAATTGCCATTCCCTTATGTTTGAATCAGTGCGCGAAAATAGCATTTTCCGGTAAATAATGAAAGGAATCAGGCCCCAATCTATCTGGCCTCTGCCTGTTAATCGTTATCTACTGCCTGCAGGGACACTACATCTATTTTTGTGCTGGAAACTTCCAGGATGGTAAATAGGAAGCCGTCTATTCTAATTTCAGAATCTTTGTCTGGGATTTCCCCGGTAACATTTACGATAAGCCCGCCCAGAGTCTCATACTCATCGCTTTCGGGCAGGTCCAGTTTATACTGCTCATTGAGGTAATCCACTTCATGTCTGGCTGAAAATTTATAAGTGTCCTCAGCTAGCTGTTCTTCCAGCAGATCTGTAGAGTCATGCTCATCCTCGATCTCTCCAAAAAGTTCCTCCACAATATCCTCTACCGTCATAATACCAGAAGTCCCCCCATATTCGTCAAGGACTACAGCCATACTCTTCCTTTTTTTGGTCAGGACATTCAGGATTTCCTGGATAAGCATAGTTTCCGGGACAAATTCTACTGGCAGGAGAATGCTTCTGATGGTTTTCGGTCGCTTAAACAGCTCATAGGAATGAATATAACCGATGATGTTGTCAATGGTGTCTTTATAAACCAATATTTTGGAATAGCCGGTTTCGGTAAAAAGCCCTGCAACAGTTTTTGGGGTTTCGTGCAGTTCCACGGCCATAATCTCTGTCCTTGGCACCATAACCTCCCGCGCCTTTACGGCAGAAAACTCCAGGGCATTCTGAAAGATCTGGATTTCCGAGTCAACTTCATCTTCCTCTTCCACAGTTTCCATTTGTTCTGTGATGTAGTTCCCCAGTTCGTTTTTACTGAAAGAAAGCTGTACTTCATCCCCATGGGTCCTGAAAAATGTTTTCAGGATCACATCGGAAACCCGGATGACGAAATCCGACAAAACAGAAAACAACAGGTAAAACAGATACGCCGGAAAAGCAAGAATTTTAAGGAGGCTGTTGGCGTAGATCTGGAACAATACTTTGGGTAAGAACTCTGCAGTGATCAGGATAATAAGGGTAGAGATAACGGTCTGACCCAGTAGGCTAAAATCAGTGAGCAGAGCCTGCAGGAATTGATTGTCCAAAGGCAGCATTCCCTGGAACCAACTCATTAGCAAATCGCCCATATACAAACCATAGACCACCAGCGCTGCATTATTCCCAATGAGCATGGTAGCAATAAACTTGGAAGGTTTCCTGGTTATCCTTGAAAGGATTCCCGCCAGGAATCCTTCCTGCTTTTTCTCAATTTCAATATGGATTTTATTGGCCGATACAAAAGCGATTTCCATCCCGGAAAAAAAAGCCGAGAGCACCAGGGAAATGACTATAATGATCAGGGAGGTTTCCAAAGCTATTGCTGGTTGTCGCGTTTGCGCTTTTCGAACCGCTTACGGTAGTTCCGCCGGAATACGAACATGGCAACAGATATTACCGCAAAAAAGATAAAGATGTAGGTCCCCTGCCTGTCCGTTTCCCATAGTGTGGCAATCTTGTAGACAGATATGATGGCCACAACCAGGTAGAGGTATTCGGTGTATTTTAAGATTTTGATCATGATTGGTCTTCTTTAATGGTCATTAGCCCGTAGGTTTTCTGGGCATTAAAAGAACTGAAATCCCTGTTGAAATCCATCCCTTCCCCATCCATGACGGTTCCGTCTTCAGGGTTGGTATAACGGAATTTCTCCTGGGTGAAAATCCATTCCAGTGTACGGTCCCAGTATAATTGCGGGGCTTCGAGTTTCTTGCCGTCATGGGTCTTGATAACCACATTACCCCGGAGATCGATCAGGTTGGTGTAGGAATAGAT
>JABDRK010000134.1 GCA_013041785.1 Eudoraea sp. | reverse complement strand
CGTTTGGGGTTCCAAATACCTTAATAAAGTTCTACAGCAGGTTTAAGGGTGAAGATTCCAGGAGTTTCCTGTCGTTAATGCTTTTATTGCCCCTGATTATGATTATCCCGCTGGCCGTGCTGAGTTTCCTGGCCAATGAAGCCATCGGGTCTTTTTTGGCAAACAAGAACTTGATCGTGCGCGACTATGTCTGGCATATTTTCCTAATCGGACTGGCTATGGCCTATTTCGAGGTCTTTTACGCCTGGAGCAAGGTGCACATGAAATCGGTCTTTGGTAATTTTATGAAGGAAGTTTTTGTCAGGGTGGGGGTGAGCGTTTTGCTACTTCTCTTATATGCAGACATTATTACAGTTAGTTTCTTCCTATATGCCCTTGTGGGCCTCTATTTATTGCGCACAGTCATTATGAAACTGGTAGCTTATTCCCTGGAATTTCCAGGGTTTTCTATTAGAAGATCAGTGGTAACACGGGAAATTTTCACCTATAGCTTTTTGATCATCCTCGGCGGTTCAACGGCAATTATTCTTCTGGAAATAGACCGGTTTATGATCAACCAGTTCATTGAAATTAACAATGTGGCTTATTACACCGTAGCTATTTTTATTGCTACGGTGGTGGCAGTCCCATCCCGGGCCATGCACCAGATCACCTATCCGCTTACAGCTGAGATCATGAACCAAAATGATGGGGTACGACTGAAAGGTTTATACCAGAAAAGCTCACTTACGCTTTTTATCGTTGCAGGGATGATTTTCTTATTGATTGTAATGAACTTACCCGACCTCTATACCTTCCTTCCCGAAAACTACCGTGGAGGATTCCTGGTGGTTTTTCTCATTGGTCTTTGCCGGGTTTATGATGCGCTTCTGGGAAATAATAATGCCATCCTTTTCAATTCCAGGTACTATCGTGTAGTGCTGTTGATGGGCGTACTATTGGCCCTGATTACCATATTACTAAACCTGGTATTAATCCCCAAATATCAGACTGCAGGAGCCGCCATGGCTACTTTCATAGCCATTACTTCATACAATACGGCTAAATTGATCTTTGTCTGGTCAAAATTTAAGATCACCCCATTTTCGAAGGATACGGCTAAGGTATTGGGGCTCTTATTTTTCATTGGCGTTTTGTTTTACGCCCTTCAGTTTCCGTTTCACCCCCTGCTAAATATCATTTTAAAAAGCGGATTGATGCTCCTGATGTATGCGGGGATACTCTACAGATTCAAGATTTCTGAAGATATTTTCGGGATCCTGTCCAGGTGGAAGGGCAAATAGAAACCCCGCAGGGACGAATCCGCTACGGGGTCTAAACAACTAACCAACCTAAAACTATTTTTACTATAATGATCTTCTGCTTCTACTTGTCGTTTTACCGCTCCTGCTCCTGCTTCGTGTTGACGAACTTTTAGTCACCACGCGTTTCGGGCTTTTGCTCACTGCACTACTTCTTGAGCGTTTGCTCGGAGCTTTGTAAGCCGGCTTTCTGCTCACAGAGCGTTTTGCCACGGTTTGCGTACGGGTTGTTTTACGAGCGGGCGCAATGCGCTGTGTTCTCTTGGCCTGGGTACTGCGCGTCACTGTTCTTTTCCCATTCGCTGCACTTGAGCGCTTAACCGTACGTGTTTGTACTACTTTGTTACTCCGTTTTTGTGCAGCACTCCTGCGTATATTATTAGTAGCTGCAGTATTCCTTTTGACAGCCGCAGTACGATTGTTTCTGTAACTCTTTGTATTACCATTACGGTTTACTGATTCGCTGCGGTATGCAGTGCTTCTTCTGCCGTTTGTGGCCTTATCTCTCCGCAGGGTACCGGCATCATTCCTGTATCCGTCTCTTCGGGCACGGTTGTCGCGTACGGCTACTCGCTTATCATTGCGATATATGCTGCGTCTCCTTTCCAATCCGCGATTGTATCGGTAATCCCTACCAATTTGCGCATAAGAACGTCTGTAGTTATTGCGATAAGGTCTGTACCAGGTATATCGAACCGGACTATAGAAACGTCGGTAAGGACGGTTGTAGACCAGACAGAATCCTACAGCAGGTCGAATAAAAAACCTGTGGAAAGGTCGGTATACATAGTACCGGTTATAGAAGTTGATGTAACCCGTATGGTACTGGTATGCGCCAAAGTTGTTGTAGAATACCCGCATACCACCAATTCGCCTTACTCTGCCATTGCGATACCAGATATTCACATCGCCTATTTGAGATACCCTACCGTGGTAGTCGTAATAGACCGGCATATTTTCAACCTGGATAACGGCTCCAAAATCGTCATACTGAACAAAGGGGTTGTAGTTATAACCAGAATTAAAGGTTATACCTGCTGATCCTACACCGATTCCGGCAGAAACGTTAAGCCGGTTGTTGATGTAAAAGTCAAACTCCCCATCGGGATATACGGAAAATGTAATCCCATTATTTACGAAAATAAAGGAGTTGTTATATCCATAAACATTGCTAAAAGCAAGTTCGTTTTCTGCGCTAGCAGCCGTGGTACTCGTCACACCAACAAAGAAGGCTGCAATTAAGAGTACTAAATGTTTCATAATAATAGGTTTTACAATTCCCGAATGCAACTATTTACATTCGCTAGTAGTAAACCAAACAGCGTGCCAAAAATTTCAGATAGCAGTTAACACGCTGATAATGTGTGAAATAAACAAAATTCTGAAAACGATATAAGAAAGTTTACATCTTCCGTCGCAGCGGAAAACCTATTTGTAAGAAAAGAAGCAGGATTTAAACGGTTAGTTTTGGTTGCAGATATTTTGCGGTATAACTGTCCGGGTGTTCCGATACTTCTTCAGGGGTTCCCTCGGCAATAAGTTGTCCTCCGCGGTCACCGCCGTCCGGCCCCAGGTCGATCAGATAGTCCGCACATTTGATAAGTTCTATATTGTGTTCGATCACTACAATAGAGTGCCCGCGGTCTATCAGGGCGTCAAAGGACTTCAATAATTTTTTAATATCGTGAAAATGAAGGCCGGTAGTGGGTTCGTCAAATATAAAGAGTGATTTTTCCTTGGTATTTCCTTTTACCAGGAAAGAAGCAAGCTTAATCCTCTGGGCCTCTCCACCCGAAAGTGTAGAGGAAGACTGCCCCAGGGTAACATAACCCAACCCTACATCCTGCAAGGGCTTCAGCTTAGCTTTGATCTTGTTTTGCCCGGAATTTTCAAAGAAGGCAGTGGCATCATCAATGGTCATATTCAGCACATCATCAATGTTGGCCCCTTCAAAGCGCACCTCCAGGACATCTTTTTTAAAACGCTTGCCTTTACATACATCACATTCCAGGTGAACATCTGCCATGAACTGCATTTCCACAGTTATTTCCCCTTCTCCTTTGCATTTTTCACACCGTCCTCCATCAACATTGAAAGAGAAGTGTTTGGATTTATATCCCCTTATTTTGCTCAATTTCTGAGAGGCAAACAAAGCACGGATATCATCATATGCCTTTATATAGGTGACCGGGTTGGAACGGGAAGACCTCCCAATGGGATTTTGATCAACAAATTCCACACGTTTTAAACTGTCAAAATCGCCTTGCAGTTCGGTGTAGTGTCCTGCTTTCTCCCCATAACCCCCAAGTTTCTTAAGCATGATGGGGTATAGTAGTCTTTTTACCAAAGAGCTCTTTCCACTGCCGGAGACCCCGGATACAACGGTGAGTACATTCAGAGGGAAGGATACATCAATATTTTTAAGGTTGTTTTCGCGGGCGCCTTTGATGACTACCTGCTTTTTGCTCTTACGCCGCAACTTGGGCACCTCAATCCTTTCGGTTCCATTCAGATAGCCTGCAGTCAGGGAAGTTGAGTTCAAAATTTCAGCCATAGGCCCATGCGCCACCACTTCGCCTCCCCGGGTTCCCGCTTCGGGCCCGATATCGATTACTTCATCTGCAGCCAGCATGATGTCTTCATCATGCTCCACAACAATCACCGTATTCCCAAGGTCCCGCAAAGATTTCAATACGGCAATCAGGTTTTCAGTATCCCGGGGATGGAGCCCGATGCTGGGTTCGTCCAGGATATACATGGAACCTACCAGGCTGCTTCCCAATGAGGTTGCCAGGTTAATTCTCTGGCTCTCACCTCCGGACAGGGAGTTGGATTTACGGTTCAGGGTAAGATACCCCAGCCCCACTTTTTTAAGGAAATCCAGGCGGGTGCTAATCTCTTTCAGTAACCGACTAGCAATTTGCATTTCGTAATCCGGCAGGGATAGCTCAGCAAAGAAGGTGTCCAGCGCTTCTATAGGTAATTCAACCAAATCCGAGATGGCCTTATTACTGATCTTGACATAATTAGCCTCTTTTCGCAGGCGTTTACCATGACATTCCTGACATCTGGTTTTACCGCGGTACCGGGATAACATCACCCGATTTTGGATTTTATAGCTCTTCTCCTCCAGAAGCTTAAAAAATCCGTTTATCCCCTTAAAATATTCGTTACCCTCCCAGACGAGCTCTTTTTGATCCTCACTAAGCTGAAACCAGG
>JABDRK010000108.1 GCA_013041785.1 Eudoraea sp. | reverse complement strand
TTTGAACAGGAAATAATTCCCAAAATTGGCGGTGATATCATAGCCCACAAAAATCTTAAACGGTGCAGTACGGTAGGTAGTTTCCAAAAACGGCATAATTTCCATCCCCAGGAATTCGTAAAACTGGGGTCCTTTTTCTCCGGGCAGTCCGTTTTGTTCGTCAAAAGCACAGTCATCCCACCTTAAACGCTCAGGCTGTTGATCAATACCAACCACTATACACTCCGGCATTCCCTGGAATTTGCTGTAAAATTATGCATTGGCTACAACCAGGTCAAACAAGTATTCTCCATCCAGGACCACTACCAGGGGATATTTCTTCTCCGGGGTGTAATTCTCAGGGACATAATATTGAATATTCCGTCTTTCCTGAAGTTTGAAAGACTCGAAAATTTCTTGTTTGATCTGAGCGTTAAGGCCTGTGAAAGTAAAGGCCAGGGCTAAAAAAAAGAATATGTGTTTCATCCGTTGATTTTAAGGAGCAACAGCCAATTTTAGCCGTTCCTGTTCCATAACGGTATGATTAGGAAGGATATTGCACCAAAGAAAACGATCATCAGGGTTTGCGCAATCCACATGATCCACCCAAAAGCGTCCCCGGAAACATCGCTGATTCCAAATATACCAAGTGATGCACTCACAGCAATCGGATATAGCCCTACTCCCCCATTGGTGGTGGACATGGCAAATGCCCCTGCTACAAAAGCTACCAGGATTTCCCCAAAACTTAGCGGAATGGTTTCGATTACCGTGTATTTTATCACCCAGAACATCAGAACGTAAGCTGCCCAGATAAAAATAGTATGCAGTACAAAGGGCCATTTTTTTTCCATACGGAAGATGCTCAACAGTCCATCCAGAAGCCCTTTGACGAAATCTTTGACCCTAATGGCAAATCTGGAAGTAGATCTTCGCAAAAAGGCAAGGAAGAGGAACAATCCCATAATGCCGACACCAACTACAAGTAAAGTGGCACCCATTCCAATCCCATGGTCTTTGAGGTAACCCATGATAACATCAGTCTGCGAAAATAGGGCTGCAAGAATTATCAGTAAGAGCATTAACAGGTCGATAACCCTTTCGGTTACTATGGTTCCAAAACCTTTTTGAAAGGGAACATTTTCATAACTCGCAAGTGCGGTGGCCCTGAGTACTTCTCCTGACCTTGGGATGCCCAGATTGGTAAAATAGGCCATTAGGATAATAAGGATATTATTCATTATCCTGGGACGATACCCCAGGGGGGCCAACAGATAATTCCAGCGAATGGCGCGGGAAATATGGCTTAGCATTCCAATCACTATGGAAATACCAACCCAGAAAGGGTTAGCTTCCCGGATGTATTTCAGGATTTGCTGTCGGTCGGTCTCAGAAGTGATGGCATAGGAGTACCAAACCAAAAAAATACCCAGGGCAATTGGGAGAATGATCTTAAGAAATCTAACCAGTTTTTTATTCAAAACTATTGCAAAAGATTGGTCTCTTCGTTGGGGAAGACCAGGGCTGGATTGAAGGTCTTTGCTTCTTCAATATCCATTCGGGCATAGGTAATCAGGATCAGGATATCTCCTACCGCCACCTTGCGTGCGGCAGCCCCGTTGAGTGTTAATTCACCACTGCCCCTTGGTCCTGGGATAACATAAGTTTCCAATCGTTCACCATTGTTGTTATTAACGATCTGCACTTTTTCCCCACGGATAATGTTAGCAGCATCCATCAGGTCTTCATCAATGGTAATACTGCCTATATAATTAAGGTCTGCTCCCGTTACGCGAACCCGGTGTATTTTTGATTTTACAACTTCTATTTGCATCGGACAAAATTAATCAATTCAGGGCAAGGTTATCAATGAGTCTGACGTCCTGTACATAAACCGCTATAAAGGCCCTGTATTTCTGGTTTTTTCGTTTTCGTATTACTGGTTTTAGGGTTTCTGCATGAGCTATGGTAAAATATTCGAGCTTAAAATCCGCATATTTCCTAAAAGTCTTATGAACCCATTTTATTACTTTATCAGCACTTTCTGTGCCAAATTGTAGTTTGGCGGTCTGCAGCACTTCGAAGATGAGTTTGGCTTCGTCTCTAAGCCTTTTTGGCAGGCGTTCATTTCGCGAACTCATAGCCAGGCCGTTGGGTTCCCTGACAATTGGACAGGGGCATATGGTAACATCCAATTGCTTATCCACTACTACTTTTTTGATGATCTGCAGTTGCTGGTAATCTTTTTCACCAAAATAGGCGCGATCCGGGGCTACAAGTCGCAATAAAGTCTCCACAATGGTGGCTACACCTTCAAAATGCCCGGCTCTGTAGGCTCCCTCCATTACCTTATCCAGCCCATTGAAATCATAATCTACGGCCGCTACCTGCTCAGGATAGATTTCTGAGACCGTTGGTGCGAAAACCACAAGCTTTGATTTATACAGCCCTAGGATTTCCAGATCAGTTTCAAGATTTTTGGGGTATTTTTCCAAATCCTCGGGATTATTGAACTGGGTTGGGTTAACAAAAATGCTTACGACAACCCGATCATTTTCCCTGAATGCCTTTTCCACAAGGCTTAGATGCCCGGGATGAAGTGCACCCATGGTAGGGACCAATCCGATACTTCTGGATTCAGATCGTTCATTCCGGAGATAGGCCTTTAATTTATCACGTGTGAACAGGGTTGTCATATGTTGCATTTAAGGCGTGCAAACTTACTATAATTACGGCTATTCTTCATAATTTTTGTAATTTTGCAGCTACGTTTCTACGATAATCCAAATACTACATGTATGAATGGTAAAAAGATATTGTTTGTATCTTCTGAATTAGTGCCCTACCTCCCCGAGAATGAAGTTTCTTTAATGTCTTACGAAGCCCCGAGAATGGTTAACAGCAGCGGGGGCCAAATCCGAATCTTCATGCCGCGGTATGGAAATATCAATGAACGTAGACATCAGTTGCATGAGGTAATCCGGTTGTCTGGAATGAACTTGGTCATCAACGATATGGATATGCCCCTTATTATAAAGGTAGCCTCCATTCCCAGAGAACGTATCCAGGTCTATTTTATTGACAATGAGGAATATTTCAAAAGGAAGGCTACGTTCACAGATGCGGAAGGAAATCTGTTTGCCGATAATGACGAACGGGCCATTTTCTTTGCCAAAGGTGTGGTAGAAACCGTAAAGAAACTCAATTGGACACCAGACATTATACATGTTCATGGCTGGATGGCTTCCCTTTTGCCCCTGTATTTGCGCAAATACTATGCGGATGAGCCGCTTTTTGTCGATAGCAAAATCGTAACTTCTGTGTACGGCCACGGTTTTGAAGGAGAACTTGATTCAAATATGCAAAGCAAAATAGCCTTCGACGGGATCGAAGCTGAAAGCATCGCCACCCTGTCTGCACCTTCCTATAATAATTTGTTAAAAATAGCTGTCGATTATTCGGATGCCATTATTTTAGCTTCTGAGGACGTTCCGGAAGAGTTAAAGACCTATATTGAAAAACTTCAAAAACCCACTCTGCCATATGTTTCTCTGCAAGAGTTTGAAGAAGCATATACCAATTTTTACACTACAGAAGTATTAAAATAGCCTAGAAGCGATTTTGTATGAAAAAGATTTTGCTAGCCCTGGTTGGTGGTGTGTTTATAATGGCCTTTTCTTCCTGCGAAGAAGACCTGACCACTTTGGGGGAAGGGGTAATCGGAGGAGAACCCTTTATCACAGACAAAGCGGTTTTTGACGCCTATGCCTACAATAAAAAAATTGAGGCTGTACCTACAAATAAGCTTCCCATCTACCAACTTGGGGTTTATAATGATCCAATTTTTGGGAAGACTACGGCAAGTGTAACCACACAGGTTTCCCTGGCTGGGGGCACTGCCAATCCTATATTCGGAAATTTTTCTCAGGCCACTGAAAATACTGCGGATTCAGACGATTCAGATTCTACCATAGAGGAAAACGAAACCGTAACAGAGGTTATCCTGTATATCCCTTATTTACAGAATCCGAGTTCGGATAATGACCTGGATGGTGTGCCGAATATATATGACATTGATCCTGACGATCCAAATAGTGACTCTGATGGTGACGGACTTACAGACAATCAGGAAAGGATATCCGGACTGAATCCTTTAAATGAGGATACAGACGGGGATGGAATTCTGGATGCAGAAGATGAGTCAACTCTGGCTAACAGGTTTCCAAAGCGGGTTGACCTGGACAGTATCTACGGAGATTTAACAACACCCTTTAACCTGAAAATCGAACGATCGACCTTTTTCCTGCGTGACCTTGATCCGGACTCGGGATTCCTTGAAGCCCAGGAGTATTTTTCATCTCAGTTGTTCTCTCCGGGCTTTGTTAGTGATGTAGTGTTTGAT
>JABDRK010000096.1 GCA_013041785.1 Eudoraea sp. | reverse complement strand
GTGGAAGGGAATGAGTGAGGAGTTGAAACGCCCGTTTCGCTTTGTGGAATTCAGTGACGAGATTGGTATCATACGGGCATTGGACTATGGGGATATTGATTTTTCGATTAACCCGCTGATCAATACCCCCCAACGCATGCGAAAATTTCAGGTAAGCCAACCCTTCTACATTTCAAATATTGGGGTAGCCATAACCACTTCCAGCCAGTCTCAGTTCCAGATCTTCATTAATAATTTCTTTTCCGGAGCTTTTTTGAACATTGTCTTCCTCCTTATGGCAATCCTTCTCTTTTTCGGAACGCTCTTATGGCTGTTGGAGCGCAAGTATAACAAATACCAGTTTCGGCCGGGATTTATGGGATTGCTTGATGGGTTGTGGTGGGCCGCCGTTACCATGACTACGGTGGGATATGGGGATAAGGCCCCTAAGACCAATGCCGGCAAGAGCATAGCCATTATCTGGATGTTTACTGCTGTCATTATTATTTCCAGTTTTACGGCAACCATTGCCTCCACGCTTACGGTAAATACGCTGGCGGCTAAAATTGAGTCCCTGTCTGACCTCAAGTCGGTTGAGAAAATAGGTGTGGTGGGTGCTTCAGAAAGCGCGTATTTCCTTTTGCGGAATGAAATGCAACCTTATGAAACCTACCGTACTGCGTTACAGGCGTTAAGGGCATTAGCAAGGAAGGAAATAAATATTTTGCTCCATGACAAGGTGACCCTGGATTACCTGATACGCACCAACCAATTTGAAGGAAAAGTGCAGCTATTGGGGGTGGATTTTGAAGACCGTTACCGCTGTTTTATGTTTCCCCGTAACCACAGGGATTTTAATGTTGTAAATGAAGGGCTCATGAAATATATTCTGGGTCCTGAATGGAAGGAAACCCTGCTCAAATACGGTGCATCGAATCCTTAATTACCAAACCCCTTTGTAAATGATCATACACAATCTCTCTGAAACCAACTCGCTCCTGAACCAGTTCATATCCGAATTACGAGACGTAAACGTACAACGAGATTCCATGCGCTTTCGCAGAAATATTGAACGGATCGGTGAGATTCTGAGCTATGAATTAAGTAAAACCCTGGATTACCGGGTCAGCACACTACAGACCCCTTTTGGCAAAAAAACCATGTCACTCCCCAGCAACAATCTGGTGCTCTGCTCTGTATTAAGGGCAGGACTTCCTTTGCACCAGGGATTGCTTAATTATTTTGACAAGGCTGAGAATGCCTTTATTTCTGCCTACAGGCATCATCCCGAGGGGAAGGATGCCTTTGAAGTGATTGTCAAGTATTTTGCTGCACCCGCACTCGGAGGCAAGACCCTGGTACTCACTGATCCCATGCTGGCTACAGGCAAAACGCTGGAAAACGTACTGAAAGCTCTGAAGACCCATGGAGAGCCTAAAAAGATCCATATCATTTCGGTTATCGGATCCCGGGAAGGGGTTCGCTATGTAGAGAATATATTTCCCGAAAACACCCAACTATGGATTGCAGCTATCGATGATGAACTCACGACCAAGGGCTATATTATTCCTGGTCTGGGTGATGCAGGTGATCTGTCCTTCGGGGTTAAGCTTTGACCGTATTCCGTTTAGGGCCTATGTCATCAATAGTATGGATATTCCCTTATTTACTTATAAAATTAACCGGTAAAGTCTGTAACATTGGTTACTGCCTTTAGGTAACAATGGTTACCGTTATCCGGCAGGCATCGGCCTAATTTTGGTGGAAATTATAATGTATATGAAGAATTTCCATCTGCTATTCATGATGCTCCTAGGCAGCCTGCTGTATGCCCAGGATACTTTGTTAATTACTAAGGCGATGGTTCTGGAACAGGTGGAGAGCCAGAATTTGAAGATACAGATTTCCAAACAGCAACAACGCTCTGCGAGGGGGCAGTATCGACAAACGAATGCGCTGCTGTTGCCTTCTATCAGTGTATCTCATACGGGTATCGCTACAACGAATCCACTAATGGCTTTTGGCGCCAGGCTTAACCAGCAAATTGTAACTGCAGCCGATTTTAATCCTACCCTCTTAAACGATCCGGATCAGATAGAAGATTATGCCACCCGGATTGAAGTCAAACAACCGCTTTTCAATTTGGACGGAATCTCCAAACGTAAGGCGGCAAAGGCGCAGTGGGAAGCAGCCACCCTCTCATCGGACAGGACACGGGAGTATATGGTCCTTGAAGTTGAGCAGGCCTATATGCAATTACAACTGGCTTACAAAGCGGTTGAGGTACTGGAGAAGGCCAGGGAAACCGCTGAAGAAAACCTGAAACAGGCTCGGAATCAATATCAACAGGGGATTCTGCAAAAATCAGATGTGCTTGCCGTAGAAGTCCGGGTTGTGGAAATAACCAACCAGTTGCAATCTGCTGTGAGCAATATAGAGAATGCTTCGAACTATGTCTCGGTGCTTATGAACGACAACTCTTTTCCCATTCTCAAACCCACTAAGGATCTGTCCGTTTCAGGTACTGAAGATATGACGAATCAGGTATCAGAATCCCGTAAAGATATCCAGGCCATGGCTGCCGCTTCACGGGCTTATAAAGAACAGTATCAGGCCGATAAAATGAACTTTTTGCCCAGATTAAATGCATTCGGAATCTATGAAATGCATGACGACCAGGTCTTCAGAGGGGCTGCAAATGGGTATTTGATTGGAGCTGAACTCAAATGGGACATTCTGGAGGGGACCAAACGCTTTGGAAAGACTCAGGAAAGTAAGGCCAATTACGATAAATCCAGACTGGAACTAGCCGAATATATTGCAAATAGTCAGGTAGAGCTGAAGAAGGCCAGACGTATGCTTCAGGATGCCAAAAGCAGCCTGGAGCTTACGACTCTGGCACTGGAACAGAGCCGGGAGGCCCTTCGCATACGGACGAATCGCTTTAAACAAGGCCTGGAAAAAACCTCAGATCTTTTGGCAGCTGAAGCACAGTATGCCCAAAAGGAGCTGGAATACTATACTACTATTTTTCAACACAACTATACCTGGGCCTATGTGCAATTTTTAAGCCGGGGTTAAAACAGGATCATAACAATTAATCAGGAATATCAAATGAACTTAAAGAACATATTATTAGTCATACCTGCACTCACCATCCTTGCCGCTTGTGGCGATTCGAACCAGGGAAAGCCCGTAGATGATACCACTGCTATACTGGTTAAAGTGAGCCCGATGAGCCCTTCAAAAAGCGGGGCCACCTTATATGCCAGCGGGACAATAGAAGCCGTTCAAAGTGCGAATATCAGCACCAGGATAATGGGTTTTGTTCAAAGGCTCAGGGTTAAACCTGGTGATAAGGTTCGTAAGGGAACGGTACTTATTGAGATCAACAATGCCGACATCGCGGCTAAAAGGGCTCAGGTCCGTGCCAATATCCTTGCTGCAGAGGCAGCCTTTGCCAATGTGGAAAAGGACTATGGGCGCTACAAGGCCCTCTTTGAGGCCCAGAGTGCTTCACAAAAGGAGATGGACGATATCAGCGCACAATATCAAATGGCGAAGGCAAAACTTGAGGCAGCCAGGCAAATGGAGCAGGAGGTAGAAGCGCAAATGAATTATGTACGCATTAAATCGCCTTTTAACGGTGTAGTCACTAACACTTTTGTCAAAGAGGGAGACCTTGCAAATCCAGGTATGCCGCTCTTGGAGGTAGAGTCTCCAGACCAATTTCAGGTGGTAGCCATGGTTCCGGAATCTGATATCAGCAAGATCACACAGGACATGGCAGTAAACGTACACCTCAAAACCCTGGATCAGTGGTTGAGTGGTAAGGTATCTGAGGTGAGCAGTTCTTCCAAAAATACCGGGGGGCAATATCTGGTCAAGGTAATCCTTGAGGACACTCCCCAGCCAGTCAAATCAGGGATGTACGCCACTGTCGGATTTCAGATCGAGGGTGCCGGCCAGAAAGACGCATTGCTTATTCCTTCAGATATCCTGGTTAACCGGGGACAGCTAACCGGAGTGTATACGGTTTCCGCACAGGACAAGGC
>JABDRK010000065.1 GCA_013041785.1 Eudoraea sp. | reverse complement strand
TCCTTGGCAACCGGACCTATATCCTCTTTCCATATCTTATGCAGCGTTTGTAGCTCACGAAATGCTTTGCCAACATCGGGTGAAGCGGCCAAAGCCTCTGCCTGTTCAACGATTTTAAGTTTTTCGTCCAGGTTGTGCTTAAAATCCAGGTCGCGTAATTCACGGTTTAGATGCAGGAAATCATAAAAGATCTCCATATGATGGTGGTAGGTGCGCCATACATCATTGTAATTAGCGCGGGGTACCGGACCTGCATTGCGCCATTTCTCCTGAATGTCTTTGAAATTTCTGTAGGTAGTGTTGATGTCTTCCTCCACATTAACCAGGCCCTTGAGGTCCTCAATTAGGGTCAGGCGATTAGCCAGATTTTCCTTCAGGCTTTCATCCAGGTTGCGATAATGTTGGTTGCGTTTTTCACGGTATTCAGAAAACACCTCATTGAACTGCCGCTTGGTAACAGAATTATATCTAAAATCGGATTCGTTGCCCCCTTTGCTGACGAATTCCTCTTTCTTGTGTTCCAGAAAATCCTGAAATTTCTGGTCAAACTCGTGTTTAATGGCATCTACATGACGCTTTATCGCCTGAATTTTCTCGTTCCGAATTAGCCTTTGTAGTTCTCCAACCAGGTTTTCCAGGGACATACTGTGATAGTCCAGCATGGGGATATGGTGCCTTCGCTGATGGCCTTCATCCTCGGCATCCTCAGCATTCGATTCCTCAATTTCTGAAACCGTTTCCACATCCGATTCCTGCTTGGCTTTCGGTAATTCCTGATCTCCTTCTGCTGGAGTATCATCTCCGGAAGTAGCAGAATTCGAATCTGTTTCAGTGGCAGGTGGATGTTCCTTACCCTGGGATTCTTCTGGCCGTACCTGATCTTTTTCTTCCAACATAAATTGCATGCAATAATTAACGCACCTATCTAAGATAAGAACAACACATGTAATCGCAAAAGTAATTTAAAGTTCTTTTCCCGCGGAAAATGGGGTTAAGGCCTATTATGGGGCCCGATTTAATGGCTTCAGGAATTCCATATTTCCCAGGCTTTTTCAGCTTGAGACTCCAGCATTTTTAAGCCGTTGGAAATGACTGTTCCGCGTTTTTCCCCTTCACTGAGAAACGCGGTTTTTTCCGGATTATAAATAAGATCAAACAACAGATGTTTTGGGCTCATCAGATCGTAAGGGACAGCAGGCTTGGCATCTACATCCGGCCAGGTACCCAAAGGGGTGCAGTTTATTAGGAGGGTATATTCCTTCATTATGGAAGGGGTGAGGTCCTGGTAAGCCAATTGGTCTCCTTGGGGCTTTCGTGAAACATAGCAGTAGGATATCTCCTGCTTTCTGAGAACATAAGCCACTGCTTTTGATGCCCCACCGGTTCCGAGTATTAAGGCTTGGATATGGTTTGGTTTTAACAGTGGCAGCAATGCCTGTTGAAATCCATAGGCATCCGTATTGAATCCAATTAGGCCTTCGGGGGTAAACTTAATTGTATTTACGGCCCCAATTGCTGTCGCCACCGGGTCCAAAGCTTCCAAATAAGGGATTACCGCTTCCTTGTAGGGAATAGTGACATTGAGTCCACTCAAATCCGGGTTTTCACGGGTAAGGGCAGGGAATTCAGCAATATCTGCAAGGTCGTAATTGCTGTAATCATGCCCTTGCAAACCGAGTCTACGGAACTTTTCACGGAAATACCCGCGGGAAAAGGAGTAGTGAATATTCCTTCCGATAAGCCCGAAATTACGCTTTATTCCTCTTGTTTTTTCCATACCATTCTAAGGCCATCAGAACAATTACTCCAAGGATTACAAATGCAAAAGCCCACCAGGTTTCAGGTTCATAAATACTGGGCCAATAGCGATTGTAATTCATTATTATTTTATCTCCATTTGAATCCAGAATGGTATTTCCCGCCTGATCAAGCATGTATATGGCATTTTTCCAGGGCCATACAACCCCCAGGGATCCCGTAATAAATCCAATAATTGCTGCTGTGGTAATGTGTTTAAAGTGCTTTAAAACATAACCCAGGATGTGGGAAAGCGTTACCAGACCTATGGCAGACCCAGCAGTGAATACAGCTAGAATCAAGAGGGTTTCGAGTCGGGCCGGATTATCGACGAAACTAAAATCCCCCTGTATCATTTCGGCCATCGTATCGTACAGGGCATTTACAGAATCCACTAATAGGAGCACGTAATTACCCAGCAGTATGAGAATAAATGATCCGGACAAGCCGGGAAGTGTCATGCCAGAAACACTTATGATACCACAGATAAAGATGAACAAAAGGTTATCGTTTTCCTTGGCAGGACTCAAAAAACTGATAGAAATTCCCAATATCAGGCCCAGAAGCCCCATCGTTAGTGTTCCTTGGTTCCAATGTTCAAAATCTTTGGCGATATAATAAATTGAACCAATGATCATCCCGAAGAATGAAGACCAGACAAACAGTTCGTTTGTTTCCAAAAAATAATCCAGGAGTTTGGATATGCTGAAATAACTAACCAGCATTCCGAAAATCAATAAAGACAGGAACTGCCCATTGATATAGCGATAAAAACTCTTAAACCTCCCGTTAAAGAGCAATTTGAACGCTTTCAGGTTAATTTTCTGAAGGGAATAGATAAATTCCTCGTAAAATCCGGCAACGAAGGCCACAATACCTCCTGATACCCCGGGTACTTTATTGGCAGCACCCATCCCCAGGCCTTTGATGACCAGAAAGATTTTATCCAGGAAGGTTCTTGGATCGTACATGGGGTAAGCGGTTACGGTCTGGAAGCTAACTTTTCCAGCACAAAAATAAGGCAAAAACCGAGGATACCCAGAAAAATAGCCCATTCCAGTTGACTGTTGCCTTCAAATACCCAGGGCCAGACGTTTTTTTCGAGCACAGGGATCACCTTGTTGCCATAGCTGCGCGTAGAAAGAACTTCCTTCCAGGGCCAGATTTTATTGAGAGAACCTAAAATAAATCCTGTGAGTAAGGCCAGGGTCATGTTTTTATAATGCCCAAACATCCATTTAAGGAGTCTGGCGAAACTCAACAGGCCAAATATTGCACCTATTCCGACTGTAGTAACAATGATGAGGTCGCGTTCATGCACGGCATCCAGTACCGTTTTATAACTACCCAGCAATACCAGAATAAAAGCCCCGGAAATACCAGGCAAAATCATAGCACATACTGCAAGCGCTCCGGAAAAGAAAAGGTAGGGAAGCGTACCTGTATTTTCACTGGGAGGCAGGCCTGTAATGTAATAGGCAAGTCCGGCACCAAGCACAAACATCAGCAAAACGGCCAGATTCCATCGTTTTATCCCTTTCGCGACAAAGAAAATACTGGCCATTACCAGGCCAAAAAAGAAGGACCATAATAGAATGGGCTGATTGCTCAGGAGCCAGCTTATGATTTTAGCCAGGGAAACTATGCTGATGGCAATCCCAGTGAACACTGCCAACAGGAAATTACCGTTAAGCGCCTTCCAGGTAGCCTGAAAACCTTCCTTGCGCAGTACTTTAAAAAGCCCGGGGCCAATATTACTGATCGATGAAATCAATTCTTCGTAAATCCCTGATATAAAAGCAATTGTACCTCCAGAAACCCCAGGTACTACGTCGGCAGCACCCATGGCCATTCCTTTCAGAGAAAGGATAAGATATTGAATAAGGTTTCGTTCTTTCATCCAAATAGAAAGTCAAAAGTACCCCTTTTATTCGGATGCCTTCTTAATGTCAAGGATTATATTCTGAGCCCATTCGGAGTTGTAGAACTTGGGGAACTCCATTTCAAAAAAGTGCAATTTATCAATATCCATTTTAAGCGCTTTGATAAAACGGTACTGTGCTTTTACTGGATCTTTAGCCAGGAGGTACAAACCAGCCATTTTATAAAGTACTTCCGCTTTTGCGGGATAAAACTCCAGTCCCTGGATCAGGATTTGAATCGCAGAAGCAATATCTCCATTCTGCGCAAGCACTTCAGACCAGTTCAACCAGGTATCCAACTCGTAATTACCAAGTTCAACGGCCTGTCTATAAGAAAAATCGGCTTCATCGTATTGCTCTAAGGCCGCGTGTATTCGGGCGCATTTCTTCCAGTATTGTGGGTTTTGACCATCTATGTTTATGGCCTTGTTGACATAGAACAGCGCTTTTTTGTAGTCCTCATTTCGGAAATAGAA
>JABDRK010000049.1 GCA_013041785.1 Eudoraea sp. | reverse complement strand
TGTAAATACTCACCTGGTACAAGAGCAGTACCGGAACGGCTACGATAATCTGGCTGGCGACGTCAGGCGGGGTAATTATAGCCGACAGGATGAGAACGAGAACCAGGGCAATCTTTCGATACTTTCTAAGGATTTCAGGGGTAACGAGCCCAACTTTGGTCAGGAAAAAAATCACGATGGGAAGTTCAAATACAATCCCACAGGCCAGCACGGAAGCCCTGACCGTAGAGATATAAGAGGCCAGATCGATATCATTAAAAACTTCCTCACTTACGGTATAACTCCCCAGGAAATTAATGGAGAGTGGTGCTACAATGTAGTACCCGAAAAGTACCCCCGTAAAAAACAATAGGGAAGCAATCAGGATAAATCCCCTGGAATACCTGCGTTCCTTCTCGTAAAGTCCGGGACTTATAAATCTCCATAACTCGTATAGGATGTAGGGGAAACCGACAATAACCCCGGCCCAGATCGACGTCCAGATATGGGCAGAAAACTGTCCGGCCATAACCCTGCTCTGTACCCGAAACAAGGGATCATCACCGCAAAAGGCCTCGCTGAAACCCAGCATTCTGGAAAGTTTACAAAACACCCCGTAGGTGGGAAAATCAGGTTTTTTTGGGCCGAAAATTACCGTATCAAAGATAAAATCCTTCATCAGGAAGGCCACAAAACCTATAATAACCACAGCAAGCGTTGAACGGATCAAATGCCAGCGCAATTCTTCCAGGTGGTCCAGAAAGGACATTTCATTGGGGTTCGTATCCACTTCGGCCATTATATAATCCCTTCATTAACCAGGTTATGCAAGTGAACCACGCCAACATAACGCTCGCCGTCAACTGCCAGTACTTGAGAAATTTCGTTATCCTGCATGATCTTTAGTGCTTTTACTGCGAGGACATCTGCTCCGATTACCTTGGGATTGGAAGTCATGATATCTTTCGCCATCAGGCCATTGATGTTGTCGTATTTGTTCAGCATGCGCCGGATATCACCGTCGGTAACAATTCCAACAATTTTATTGTCCTTAATTACCGCAGTAACCCCAAGCATCTTCTCAGAGATTTCAACGATGACCTTTTTTACATCGGTATCCATTTCCACCTTGGGAATCATATTTTGCTGTACGATGTCTGAAACCCGAAGATAAAGCCTTTTGCCCAGGGTTCCTCCCGGGTGGTATTTGGCGAAATCCTTACTGCTGAATCCGCGTAGTTCCAAGAGGCATATAGCGAGGGCATCTCCCACAACGAGTTGGGCAGTTGTGCTTGTGGTTGGGGCCAGGTTATTCGGGCAGGCTTCTTTCTCCACATGCGTATTCAAAACGTAATCGGCTTTTTTGGCCAGATAAGAATCCATGCTTCCCGTCATGCCAATAAGCCGGTTTTTACCATTTTTAATAAGGGGTACCAACATTTTAATTTCGGGTGTGTTGCCACTTTTAGAAATACAGATCACCACGTCATCTTTCTGTATGGTCCCCAGATCCCCGTGAATCGCATCGGCCGCATGCATAAAGATAGCCGGGGTTCCTGTAGAATTCAGGGTGGCAACAATTTTAGCTGCGATAATTGCACTTTTTCCTATACCTGAGATAACAACCCTCCCCTTTGCATTCATGATACAATTCACAGCATTCACGAAATCCTCATCGATTAAATTAGCCAGGTTGTGAATGGCATCGCCTTGGGTAGTTACGGTTTTTTTCGCCAGTGTAATAATGGCTTTGCTGTCTTTCAATTTAGCGCAGAATTAGCTGATTTTGTTTTAAGAATTTGTTTAGACAAATAAACAGTTTATCAAAGAATGTATTATCTTTAATACAGCAAAATTAAAGAAACTTTACGGAATCGTTGTTTTAAAGTATCAGCTTAACAACAATTCTATCTACCTCCAAATTGAATATAAGCATCTGTAAGGATCGCGATGAGAGACGTTGCACCTGGCAACGAGAAGCAATTGAATAAGGAATGCATTTGAAAGAGATGGATTTGCGTGCTTCATTGAAGAAGTATTTTGGTTTTTCCAATTTTAAGGGTTTACAGGAAGAAGTCATCAAGAGCGTGGTCAATGGTGAACACACTTTTGTTATTATGCCTACTGGCGGGGGTAAATCCCTGTGTTATCAGTTGCCGGCACTAATTGCAGAAGGAACAGCCATCGTGGTTTCCCCATTGATAGCCCTGATGAAGAATCAGGTGGATTCCATACGCGGGGTTTCCGCCCACAAAGGGGTGGCCCACGTACTCAATTCCTCACTAACGAAGTCTGACGTAAAGCTGGTTAAGGAGGACATCCGCAATGGCATTACCAAATTGCTATATGTAGCTCCGGAATCACTCACAAAAGCAGACTATGTGGATTTCCTGAAATCGGTTACTATCTCGTTTGTAGCTGTTGATGAAGCCCACTGCATTTCAGAATGGGGTCATGATTTCAGGCCGGAATACCGCAACCTGCGCAGCATCATTAACCGTTTGGGCGAGAACATCCCTATTGTGGGGCTAACAGCCACGGCCACGCCAAAGGTTCAGGAAGATATTATCAAAAACCTGGGTATTGGCAATGCCAAGGTTTACAAGGCTTCTTTTAACCGTCCCAATTTGTACTATGAGGTTCGGCCCAAGACCAAGGAGGTGGATGCCGATATTATTCGGTTTATCAAGAAAAATTCCGGCAAATCCGGAATTGTATATTGCCTGAGCCGAAAACGGGTGGAAGAACTAGCACAGACACTACAGGTAAATGGGATTAGTGCGGTACCCTATCATGCGGGCTTTGATGCAAAGACCCGCTCCCGCTACCAGGACATGTTTCTGATGGAAGAGGTTGATGTGGTAGTGGCCACAATTGCTTTTGGTATGGGAATCGACAAACCGGATGTGCGCTTTGTGATCCATCACGACATCCCGAAAAGTATCGAAAGCTATTATCAGGAAACCGGACGTGCCGGCCGCGATGGAGGAGAAGGGCACTGCCTCGCCTTTTACGCCTATAAAGACATAGAGAAACTGGAAAAATTCATGTCGGGTAAACCCGTGGCCGAACAAGAGATCGGGAATGCCCTGCTTCAGGAAATCGTGGCCTATGCAGAGACCTCCATATCGCGCAGGAAGTTCATCCTTCATTACTTTGGGGAAGAATTTGATGAGGTGAATGGTGAAGGGGCCGATATGGATGACAATACAAGGAACCCGAAGGAGAAGAGGGAAGCCAAGGACGACCTTATCAAGCTATTGCAAGTTGTTCAGGGGACAAGCGAGAAGTTCAAAGCCAAAGAGATTGTTTTGGCCCTGACCGGGGTAACCAATGCCCTTATCTCATCGCATAAAGCCAATGAGAAGCCTTTCTTTGGTATAGGGAAGGACAAGGATAAGTCATTCTGGATGGCCCTGATCAGACAGGTTCTGGTGGCTGGTCTGCTTCGCAAGGAAATTGAGCAATACGGTATCCTGCATCTTACCGAGGCTGGTCGGGATTTTATGCAAAATCCCACCTCCTTTATGATGACCCTGGATCATGTCTACGATCATACCTCGGATGCGACTATAATCAAATCAGGCAAAGGTGGTGGTGTAGCTGATGAAAAGCTTTTAAAGCTGCTCAAACAACTCCGAAAGCAGGAGGCTCAGAAGCGCGATGTCCCACCTTTTGTAGTATTCCAGGAGCCTTCGCTCGAAGATATGGCTTTGAAATATCCCATTTCCATGTCCGAGTTGGTGAATATACATGGTGTAGGAGAGGGGAAAGCCAGGAAATACGGCCAGCCCTTTGTTGACCTGATTGCCGAATATGTTGAGGAGCACGACATTACCCGCCCGGACGACCTGGTGGTCAAAAGTACGGGTGCGAATTCTGGATTAAAGTTATACATCATCCAAAATATTGACCGAAAATTACCCCTGGACGATATCGCTTCTTCAAAGGGGCTGGAATTGCAGGAACTGGTCAAGGCAATGGAACAGATTGTTTTTAGCGGCACACGCCTTAACCTGAAGTACTGGATTGACGAAATTCTTGATGAAGATCAACAGGAAGAAATCCACGA
>JABDRK010000023.1 GCA_013041785.1 Eudoraea sp. | reverse complement strand
TGGACGAGGACGACCTTAAAACTGGACAACCAGAATATCTCCTTGCCTTGCAAAATAGTGGCGACCTAGATGAGGCAAAATTGGCTTTTAGCCAATATAAAGAACGCTATAGTACCTCCCCTTACTTTTTCCTGGATACCTACCGGTATTTCTATGGGCTGGAAGAAGGGCGTGATTTTGCGGATGACATCCTGCGTACACGCAATGACTTGTTCATAGAAAATGCGGTGTTGCTGAAAGCACTCGCCTATACCTACCAGGAACAGGGGAGATATAAAGAGGCCCTTGAACTGTTTAAGGATATCTTTATCCTCAGGCCCCACTACAGCCAGTCGTATATGGACCTGGCCGTTGCCTACAGGGATGCTGGCAAACCGGCCAGAGCAGCGGGTATTTATGCCCGATACCAGTACCTTATCGACAATGAATTCCTGAAGAAATCTGAAGAATTTGCGAAAATCATACAGCACGAAAGTGATAATTTATTGCAGCTGGAGGCGGAAAGCATTGGGGCTGACGGAAACAGAATTACAACCGATCTTTTTGTGCAGGAGAGTACGCGGCTGGTATTTGAATGGAATGATAATGCTGCAGAGTTTGAACTGCAGTTTGTGAATCCGCAGGGGCAGTTCTATACGTGGAAACATACCTTTGCTGATAATGCAGAGCGTATTCAGGACGAGAATGAAAATCGTTATTCGGTATCTGAGTATGTACTGGATCGTTCCCTGCCCGGAGTCTGGAAAATCAACGTGAATTACCTCGGTAACAAAAGTCTTTCCCCTACCTATCTTAAAGCTACGACCTACTATAATTATGGGACTAAATCACAGCGAAGTGAGAAACAAGTCTTCAAATTGTTGTTGAAAGATGTTAATCGGGAATTGTTTGCAGTTTCCAATGGATCAATAACGCAATAAATTCTATTTAGACTTGTAACACCCCCATATTAAAGGATTTGTCGACAGGCGCCTGATTTGCTGCTTCAATACCCATTGAAATCCATTTTCGGGTCTCCAAAGGATCGATGATGGCATCGGTCCATAAATGGGCTGCAGCATAGTACGGTGAGATCTGGTGGTCGTAACGGGCTTTGATGGTGTTGTAAAGGGCCTCTTCCTTTTCCCTGGTAATGGTTTCCCCCTTCTTTTTTAAGGTGGCCTTTTCAATCTGCAATAAAACTTTAGCTGCCGAGTTTCCACTCATCACGGCAAGCGCCGCACTCGGCCAGGAAACGATCAGGCGGGGATCATAGGCCTTCCCGCACATGGCATAGTTGCCTGCACCATAACTGTTCCCCACAATGACAGTAAACTTGGGAACTACCGAATTGCTCACCGCATTGACCATTTTGGCTCCGTCCTTAATTATACCGCCGTGTTCACTTTTACTTCCCACCATAAATCCGGTTACGTCCTGCAGGAAAACCAGGGGGATCTTTTTCTGGTTACAGTTGGCAATAAACCGGGTGGCCTTGTCTGCTGAATCCGAATAGATTACCCCGCCAAAGCGCATTTCGCCTTTTTTTGTTTTTACTACTTTTCGCTGGTTGGCTACAATACCAACGGCCCAGCCATCAATTCGAGCATAGCCTGTGAGCAGGGTTTTTCCGTATCCAGCCTTGTACTGTTCAAACTTGGAGTCATCTACCAAACGCCTGATGATTTCCAGCATATCATAGGGCTCAGAACGGGAAATCGGAAGAATACCATAAATATCCTTCATGTCTTCAGTGGGCAGCGTAGCTTTTTCCCGATTGAATCCTGCGCTCTGAGGAGCACCCATTTTATCCAGCAGGTTTTTTATGGTCTCCAGGGCATGTTGGTCGTCTTTGGCTTTATAATCAGTTACCCCACTGATTTCACAATGGGTGGTAGCCCCTCCCAGGGTTTCGTTGTCCACATCTTCTCCTATGGCAGCTTTTACCAGGTAACTTCCGGCCAGAAATATACTTCCTGTTTTATCCACGATCAGGGCTTCGTCGCTCATTATGGGCAAATAAGCCCCCCCAGCCACACAACTTCCCATTACCGCCGCGATCTGGGGAATCCCCATACTGCTCATAATGGCATTATTCCTGAAAATCCGTCCAAAATGTTCCTTGTCCGGGAATATCTGGTCCTGCAGAGGCAAATAAACTCCGGCACTGTCTACCAGGTATATAATGGGAAGCCGGTTTTCCATCGCTATTTCCTGTGCACGCAGGTTCTTTTTAGCGGTTATAGGGAACCAGGCTCCGGCTTTTACGGTAGCATCATTAGCCACTACGATACATTGCCTGCCTCGAATATATCCTATGATCACCACAACGCCCCCAGAAGGACAACCGCCATGTTCAGCGTACATTTCATCGCCCACCAGCGCCCCGATTTCTATTTGATCGGCACCTTCGTCCAGTAAGTAAGCAATGCGCTCCCTTGCGGTCATCTTGCCCTGGGCATGATGTTTTTCAATTCGGATTTTGCCACCGCCTTCTTTGACTTTTTTTAGTTTTCTTTTAAGTGAAGAGAGCTGTAATTTATTGTGGTCTTCGTTTTTATTGAAGGTGATATCCATATCTTAGTAGCCGTTCAAAATCAGCGCTAAAGATACGGACTAATATTTATTAACTTATGGACAAACTTTTGGGAGATGCCTGAAAAAATACGCTGGGGCCTTGTTGGGCTTGGAAAAATATCGGACACCTTTGCCAGAGACCTGGCCCTGGTTCCCGATGCCGAATTGACCGCGGTAGGGTCACGTAATCTGGATAAGGCCAGGGCTTTTCAGAATGAACACAGCAGCCGGTATTCCTTTGGCAGCTATGAGGAATTATTCCAATGTCCGGAAGTGGATGTGGTCTATATAGGTACACCACATACCTTTCATGCCGAACTGGCTATACAGGCCATGCAGCACGGGAAACACGTGCTCTGTGAAAAGCCTATGGGCGTTACCGGGGATCAGACCACAAGGATGATCAACGTTGCCCGTGAGCAGCAGGTATTCTTAATGGAAGCCTTGTGGAGTCGTTTTATTCCGGCTATTGCTACGGCATATGATTTGATACAATCGGGGACGATAGGATCTATCCGTTACCAGCATGCAGATTTTGCCTTTTACGCCCTGGATCGTGAAGAGGAAGGCAGGCTGTTGAATCCGGCTTTGGCCGGGGGCTCCCTGCTGGATATTGGCATATACCCCATATTTCTGTCCTACTTACTTCTTGGTGTACCCGAAGGCATACAATGCATTTCCCAATTTCATAAAACAGGGGCAGAGATTCAGACGGCCATGGTTTTCGAGTATACAGAAGCACAGGCGCTGCTATTTAGCGGCCTTACCTGCAATTCTGAAATGAAGGCCGAAATCGCCGGAACTAAAGGAAGTATACACCTGCACCCAAGATGGCACGAATCACCAGGCTATACCCTGGAGTTGAATGGCGAGATCGAAACCGTCACTGTTCCCAAGCAGGGAAAGGGATATGTGCACGAAATTCAGCACGTTCATCATTGCCTCAGGAATGGTAAAACCCAGAGCCCGCTATGGAGCCATCAGGATAGCCAGGAACTGGTCAACCTAATGGATAAGGTCAGGTTGGAATCCGGTATACGATTTCCATTTGAGTAAAGTGCGCATTCCATTTTAATGTTTCCACTAAAAATTGCGATCTTTGGAGAACCACTAACTAACACGAGACTATGGAGATGAATAAAAACACGGTCCTGGCCTGGGCAACGTTTATTATGATATTTGTAGGGGTAGGACTAATTGCGCTAGGTGCTTTTCGATATGATGAGATTGCAGGCTGGGGTTTTGCCTCGGTCGGTATTGGCTTTTTCGCAATCGCCTGGGTATTCAATGCACTAAAGGGCAGGGTATAACCAGGCTCCCAACCTCCTGACTACTTTTCAAAATTCTTTAAATTAATATAAATGTCTGAAGATAAGAAAGTTATATTTTCTATGGCCGGGGTTAGCAAAACCTATAAGAATGCTAATGCCCCGGTTATTAAGAATATTTACCTCAGTTTTTTCTATGGCGCCAAAAT
>JABDRK010000014.1 GCA_013041785.1 Eudoraea sp. | reverse complement strand
ATTATTGGGCATGAAATCAGGGTGGTCACCCAAATGCCACTTGCCAAAAATGCCCGTATTATAATCTATTGTTTTCAGCATTTCTGCCATTGTGGTTTCGGATAAGTTCAGTCCCTGCTTGCTGTTGGGCATAAAGGCCCCATGCACGCCCAGGCGATTGGGATAACAACCGGTGAGGAGTCCGGCCCGGGACGCAGAACAAACGGCCTGTGCCGCGTAGAAGTCGGTAAGCTTAATGCCTTCCTCTGCCATTTTATCCAGATGGGGCGTTTTGATATCGGGAGAACCAAAGCATCCGATATCCTGATAGCCCTGATCATCCGTGAAGATGATGATGACGTTTGGTTTTTTATCCGCTTCCTTTTTATGATTTGCACAGGAAAGGATCCCAAGGCAGAGGAAGAAAAGCGGAGCTATTTTTTTAATCATGACAGGGGATTGTGCCGTATATTAAGCAGACTTAGGAGTAACTAAGATAGCCAATTAGGACAAGTTAGCGCCCGCTTTTCATACCGCTGTTTTCATACAACGAATTTCCATTAATTGTAGATCGTACGCCATAACACGATGAGGACTGCTATGACGAAAATCGATGTGAATATTAGCTTATTATGCTTTGCTAACCAGTTGGGCAGAAAAATGTCAAAATTGTCCTTCTGCGAATCCGAATATTTTCTGGCGATCAGGGTGAGCGGGCAAAACTTGTTGAAAATGGCAAGTGTTATACCTTCACCAATAACCAGGATGATTCCTGTCCAGGTATAGCGATTAACTGTGTCAGTAATTCCCGAGTACAGCACATAAAAAATCACCACAACAAAAATTACCCAGATTACCGTATGAAGTAGCTTGATAAGTAGAAGCTTGCTTGCCGGATTCACTGCAGTTCTCAATTAATATTATACAAGAGTTCTCCCCCCAAAATACCTGCTGGTGTCTTTGCCGGGCAGGTTAATTACGATGTAGCACCCTCATTTTCCTTTGTTTTTTAACGGTATCGTAATGCCAATTGCAAATGCTCCTGCGTACTGTTCAACGCTTGGTTGAAAGTAATAGGCAAATCCTAAATCAACATTATTCTTTCTACCCAATTCCAATCCCAAAGCAAAAGGTATATGGTAAATTATACCACTTTTATCAATGTTATCAAAAGCCGTAATCGTTTCAAATTTACCTATTGAAGCACCTATTCCTATCTCAGCATAGGGCGCAACCCAGGGTATAGGAGCCCTGACCCTCGTTTTTCCTCCCAAAAGAAAAGCTTTTGATACGGCTTTTTCATCTGTTGGATTGCCATTTAGGGTTCTGCCGTTTGCATTTGTAAAAATTATACCTGCATAGGGTCTTAATTCAACCCATGACGCAACTTTAAGGACCAACTCTCCCTGGGCAAAAAAGCCATCGTCAACAACGTCAGTAATGCTATTATTGGCTGCGCTGAGTCCATATCCAATTTGTGCATTTATGGATTGTTCCTTTATAAACTGTGCTTCAGCCAGGTTAGCAGTCAGCATTATTAGTAATAGTATCAGGGTATTTTTCATGATATGTTGCAACCTGGGCTTGCTATGCACTATTTTTTCTTAACTATTTTCACAATACGGCTATATACTATTTCTGACAAATTCCACAAATAAAGCCGGGAATCGGTTGTGTTATTAAACAGAATAACAACAGCATCAATGTCTTTGTGATATTCGGCAAAACTCTGATATCCGGGAACCCATCCATCATGTTTATACTCGTATATGGAAGCATATATTTCTTTTTCCCCTTCTTCAAAAACAGAGCCATCGTTTAGCGCCCGCAGGAATATACCTACGTCCTCAGCTGTGGCATGCATGCCATAATCGTTTGTTTTTAAATCATGTGGATGTCCTACATGATAGCCACTCATCACATCCTCTAATTTTACTTTACTAAGTGAACTGAAGGTATGGTCAAGACTTAGCGGAATTAGAATTTCTTCCTGAATGAATTGAAAGTTGCCATAGCCCAGTATATCATCCATTATCTTATTGAGTAAAAGGTAATTCGTATTACAATATTCATAGTCTTCCCCGGGTTCAAAGTTGGCCGGTTTGTCCAAAATCAATGCAAGACCTTCTTCATAGGTTTCTGTTGGAGCTGCCCAAAAGTTCGGAGCGTCTGTAAAATTGGGAATGCCACTTCTATGCTGTATCATCAACCTCAAAGTAATTTTGTCAGCGTTTTCAATTCTTCCTGCAAGCTCTGGTAAGTAATCTGCAATGGTTTTATCTAAAGATAGACGTCCATCACTTACCAATTTAGTAACTGCCACAGCATCATATAGTTTACTGATGCTGGCAATCTTAAATAAGGCATCAGGCTTGGCAGGTATCTTAGATTCCCGATCATGCCAACCTGAAGCAAAGTATTGAGGAGGTTGACCAGCTTGATCAACATAAACAATCATTCCATCCAATCCATGTCCAATGGCTTCGTCCAGTTGCTCCTGAACGGTATCCGGAAGTGGCAGTATCCAGGCCTTAACCAACAACCATGGCACGAAATACAGGGAGATTGCGGTACCTACAAACAGTCCTATTCTGATTATACGTTTGGTTTGTTTCTTTGTCATACTAACGAATCTAATATCGCCTATTCATTTTATACATGAGATGTATACTAGCCCGGAACTTATTCACTGGTAAGTTCATTTATTTCCCGGATAACGCTTTCACCGATCTCTGATAATTCCTTGTATTGCACCACCATGGTATCAAATTGCCAGGCAGCTAAGCTAATGACATTGCGATAGGCTGGAGTGGCGTAAAACTCCTGAAAGGCCTGGTCATATTCGGATTGTGGCGTGGCTCTAAGCCTAAGGGAGTCCGGCGACATAAAGGCTGATGCCAGGATCAGGGACCTGTCGAACTTTGTATCAAGATTAACTTCCTGATACACTACATATTCGTTATAGCTTCTTTCGTTCTGGGCTATTTCAGCCACTATACTATGGTATCTGGATAATAATGAATCCAAAGGGGTGTTGTTAATCTTACCAAAATAGGCTGAGTTTTTCAGGGCATCATAGCCCCCGGTATTGGGTTTAAAATAAAAATCCGCAAAAGCAACAGAGGCCGACATAAATACAAAGGGGTTCTGGCCTTCTGTTTTATCAAGGATATGTTTTCGCGCTTTTTTGCAGTTCTCAGCTATTAGTGCTCTGCCTGCAGAAATCTGATCCAGTTTTTCCAGATCTTCCAAAGTATGCGATTTGATTTTTACCAAATACTCTTTCAGGACCTTGTCTTC
>JABDRK010000410.1 GCA_013041785.1 Eudoraea sp. | reverse complement strand
GCTTTGACATCAACCTGGAAGCAGCAATCACACCCGAAAATGGAGTGCCTACAACCGTGGCCAGGTCCAATTTCAAGTACATGTACTGGACCATGGCTCAGCAACTGACCCACCACACCGTAAATGGCTGCAAGGTAAACAGCGGGGACATGATGGGCAGTGGCACAATCTCGGGCGCCACCCCGGATAGTTACGGATCCATGCTCGAACTTGCCTGGCAGGGCACCAAACCCATCACACTTTCCGATGGATCCACCCGTACTTCCATACAGGATCATGACACGGTTACCATGAGGGGTTATTGTCAAAATGATAAAATCCGTATTGGTTTTGGAGAAGTAAAGACCAAAGTGCTACCTGCACTCCCTTAGTTTTTTAGCATTTTTGGCTGCATTTCATCGGCCGTATACGATACTTTATCCTTTTTCGTTATGAAAACAGCTGGTTTTGGCATGGCTATTGGATTCATGCCTGAAAACCATAAATCTTAACATCATGAAAAAGACATTACTATTCGGATCAATTATGGTGCTATTGATGGCTTGTGGTGGGGTTAAAAAGACCCAGGAAGCCCTGAATACAGGGAATTATACCCAGGCCATGCACAAGGCCATTAAGAACTTGTCTGAAAACAAGACAAAAAAAGGCAATCAGCCCTATATCCTTTTACTGGAAGAGGCTTTTGACAAGTATTCACAACGTGAACTGGAACATATTGCCTTTTTAAAGAAGGAAGGCAACCCGGCAAATTATGAGTTTGTCTATAAGGGTTACAATCAGCTTAAGCAGATGCAGGAGCGCATCCGACCCCTGCTTCCTCTCAGGGTAATGGAAGAAAACCGGAATGCTTCCTTTAAGTTCCGTAACTACGATTCAGAAATCCTGGCTGCCCGGGAGCAACTTTCCCAATATCTGTATGATAATGCCAATACCCTTTTGGCCAATGGGAAGTACAAATCTGATTTCAGGCAGGCGTATGACGATTTTAATTACCTGCTGGAAATTAATCCGGGTTATGGTGATGCCCGTGAGAAAATGGAAGAAGCCTGGCAGCTTGGACAGGATTTTGTAAAAGTCAATGTATTAAATGATACGGAACAGGTTATTCCGCAGCGGCTGGAAGAAGAATTGCTCAATTTCAACACCTATGGGCTAAACGACCTCTGGACGCAATACCATGCGGCTCCGCGTAAAGATATCCGCTATGATTATGAAATGCAGGTAGCCTTCCGTGATATTAGTATTTCTCCTGAGCAGATCAGTGAAAAACAAATCATCAAGGAAAAACAAATTAAAGACGGGTACAAGTATCTGGAAGATGATAATGGCAACCTTGTGAAAGATAGCCTGGGCAATGAAATTAAGGTGGATAAGTTCAAAACGGTTCGATGCAACTTCTATCAATTCACCCAGCACAAGGCCGCAATGGTAACCGGAATGGTTAGCTATATCGATCTGAATACCAAGCAACAGGTAAATACCTACCCCCTGTCCAGTGAATTCGTGTTTCAGCATATTTACGCAAACTATCAGGGAGACCGACGTGCCCTGGAAAATGATCTGATTGCGTTGCTCGACCTCAGAGCGGTACCGTTTCCTTCAAATGAACAAATGGTATACGACGCAGGAGAGGACCTGAAAAACAGGCTGAAGGACATTCTAGTCCGACATAAGTTTAACTAAAATATCAACCCGGCTCAGGCCGGGTTTTTTATTGATAGGTATCAAGGGCCACTCCTTCTATCTGCCAGTGTGAAGCGTGAGTAACCACTTTACCGTCCTTGAGCACCAGCAATTGTGGGGATTCATGCCATACCTGGAAACGCGTGGCAATTTCATTGGATAGATCCCGGTGATGTTGGATAACCAACAAATGGAACCTGATCTGGTCTGCCAGATCGCCTGCAGTTTTTTCAAAACGTCTCTTGGCCATACTGCTGATACCACAGCTAACCGAATGCTTAAAAATAACCTGTGTTTGCTGATAAGAGGCTGCCTCTATTTCGTCTAATTGTGTGCGCTCTGTTAATGGCTTCCAAAATACCGGTTTGTCCGGTTCCCTTCCGGTTTCATGTTCCTTGCCTAATAGTTTATCCCAAAGCCCCATATGTGGTTCAATTAATAGTCCTTATCCCCTTATAACTGCCGAAATGTCTTTAAAACTAAGCGTTTGTGCGACATTTTGTCGGATTCCCCTGCTTGGTAAGGTTGTTGACCTACAGGGAATAAAAAGTCAAAGTAAAGGAAAAAAAGAGAAAAATGAACATAAATACATTTACCATAAAATCACAGGAAGCCATACAGCTAGCGCAGCAAATTGCGCAGGGGTATGGACACCAGCAGGTGGAAAATGAGCATATCTTCAAAGCCATTGGGGAAGTGGACGAAAACGTTATGCCATTCCTTTTAAAGAAACTGAATGTCAATACTGTTGTTTTAGAACAGCTAATCGAAAAAGAACTGGAACGATTCCCAAAAGTTTCCGGGGCAGATCTGATGTTTTCCCAGGAATCTGGTAAAACACTCAATGAAGCCAACATTGTCGCAAAGAAAATGCAGGATGAATATGTTTCTGTAGAACATTTGCTATTGGCCATTTTCAAATCAAAAAGTAAAATCAGCAGAATACTGAAAGATCAGGGGGTCAACGAAAAAGACCTGCAGGCAGCTATTCAGGAACTTCGCAAAGGAGGCAGGGTTACTTCTCAAAGCGCAGAAGAAACGTACAATTCGCTTAATAAATATGCGAGAAACCTCAACGAGCTGGCCGATAAGGGTAAGCTGGATCCGGTAATTGGCAGGGATGAGGAGATCCGAAGGATTCTGCAAATCCTGTCCAGGAGAACCAAAAACAATCCCATGCTGGTAGGGGAACCTGGTACCGGTAAAACAGCGATTGCGGAAGGGCTGGCACACCGGATTATCCAGGGTGATGTACCCGAAAACCTCAAGGATAAAGTAATCTATTCCCTGGATATGGGAGCCCTTATTGCCGGAGCAAAATACAAGGGGGAATTTGAAGAACGCCTAAAAGCAGTGATCAAAGAAGTAACTACTTCTGATGGAAACATAGTGCTCTTTATTGATGAGATCCATACCCTCGTGGGTGCTGGTGGCGGCCAGGGCGCAATGGATGCCGCAAACATCCTGAAACCGGCATTAGCCAGGGGAGAACTTCGCGCCGTTGGCGCCACTACCCTGGATGAATACCAGAAATATTTTGAAAAGGACAAGGCCCTGGAACGCAGGTTTCAGAAGGTAACGGTTGATGAGCCCGACACAGAAAGTGCCATTTCCATCCTCAGGGGATTAAAAGAAAAATATGAAGCCCACCACAAGGTGCGCATAAAAGACGAGGCCGTTATTGCCGCGGTAGAACTCTCCCAACGATATATTACCAACCGCTTCCTTCCGGACAAGGCTATAGACCTTATGGATGAAGCTGCTTCCAAGCTCCGCATGGAAATCAACTCCAAACCGGAAGAGCTGGATGTGCTGGATCGCAAGATCATGCAATTGGAGATCGAAATTGAGGCCATTAAACGGGAGGATGATCAGGCCAAGCTTAAAGCGCTGAACATAGATCTGGCCAATATTAAAGAAGCGCGCAATGAGATCTTTGCCAAATGGGAAAGTGAGAAAGCAGTAGTGGATAACATTCAGAAAACCAAACAGGATATTGAAGATTTCAAGTTGGAGGCAGAACGGGCCGAACGTAACGGTGATTATGGAAAAGTAGCCGAATTGCGCTATGGTAAAATCAAAGAGGCCCAGGCCAAACTGGACATCCTGCAGGCTGAACTTACTGAGCAGCAGAAGGCCGGAACCCTTATTAAAGAAGAGGTGACCAACGAAGACATTGCCGAAGTAGTAGCCAAATGGACCGGAATCCCGGTAACCAAAATGCTGCAAAGCGAACGGGAAAAACTCCTGAAATTGGAGGAAGTCCTGCACAAACGTGTGATTGGCCAGGACGAAGCCATAGAGGCGGTTTCAGACGCTATACGCAGAAGCAGGGCAGGCTTGCAGGACGCAAAACGACCCATAGGATCCTTCCTGTTTCTGGGTACAACCGGGGTTGGAAAAACCGAGTTAGCCAAAACCCTGGCAGCCTACTTGTTTGACGATGAAAATGCCATGACCCGAATTGATATGAGTGAATACCAGGAACGGCATGCTGTGAGCAGGTTGGTCGGTGCTCCTCCCGGGTATGTTGGGTATGATGAAGGCGGACAGCTGACCGAGGCCGTGAGGCGCAAACCTTATTCGGTTGTGTTGCTGGATGAAATTGAGAAGGCCCACCCGGATACGTTCAATGTCTTGTTGCAGGTACTGGATGAAGGGCGGCTTACGGACAATAAGGGTCGGGTAGCCGATTTTAAGAATACGGTAATTATTATGACCAGTAATATGGGCAGTCATCTCATACAGGATGCTTTCGAAAATAACCCTGACATCTATAGTGCCTCGGAAACAGCGCGCCTGGAAGTCCTCGGCTTACTTAAAAAGACCATCCGTCCAGAATTCCTGAACCGGATCGATGACATCATTATGTTTACCCCGCTGAATAAGGAACATATTGTTGAAATCGTAAAACTGCAATTGGAACATTTGAAGCAGATGGTGGGTAAGCAACATATTGTAATAGACGCCACTAAGGAGGCAATTGCCTACCTGGCCGACAAAGGGTTTGACCCACAATACGGGGCCAGACCAATCAAACGCGTCATTCAAAAAGAAGTGCTCAACACCTTATCCAAAGAATTACTGAGCGGAAGACTTAAGGCTGAAAGTATTATTCTCATCGATAGTTTTGATGATGGCCTGGTTTTCAGAAACCAAAGCGAATTGGTTCAATAACTCCTTTAAACGGACTTTTGACAGGTGTCTGAAGGCTAATTTTCCTTCAGGCACCTTTTTTTTACATCATATACCATTCCGTATATAGTTTTTATATATTCGTAAAAAATAGAGGACCCTATGCCGACCAAAGCCGAAAGAACTACCGCCTATATCATTGAGACTGTGGCGCCGCTCTTCAATAAACACGGCTATATTGGTACCAGCATGAGCGACCTAACCGAAGCTACCGGACTTACGAAGGGAGCGATATACGGAAACTTCGAAAACAAAGAATCACTGGCATTAGCGGCCTTTGAATATAATTCTACCAAACTATTGCAGCTCATAGATGAAAAACTGCAAATGCAAGGTAGTGCACTTGACAAGCTTTTTTCACTAACACATTTTTATAAAGAATACGACAGTGCAATGGAGCAACTAGGCGGATGCCCATTATTGAATGTTGGCGTTGATGCCAAGTACAATAATCCGCAATTGGCGGCCGCAGCTAAGGAATTGGCTCAAATCATTGAGGGAAAAATTGCGC
>JABDRK010000406.1 GCA_013041785.1 Eudoraea sp. | reverse complement strand
GCAGGAGCAAGCTCGGAAACCGGGAAGGTTTTGGTAGTTGCGCAGGAGGCGAGGAGCATGAGAAAAACTAGAAGTAATAGCTTAGGTTTCATTATAACAGGAATTGAGAATTACATAAGAATATAGCAATTTTCCCTGAGGTGTAAAAGATGATATTCCCGTATAGAAAAACCCGGTCTTTTACAACCGGGTTTGTATTTCCAATAGGTCTTATCACTATTTTTAATAATCAGCGTACTTTATTAGCGCGTATCTTATAAATAACTCTTTCTCCACCCCCGGTTACATAAATATCCCCTGATGGACCTACGGTTACACCGTCGAAGAACCAATATGGAGGAAACGTGGGCAGAAAGCCATCAAAGAAATTAAAACCGTCTGCTAGTACCGTGGTTTCTCCGGAAGACAAGTCATCTATACGGGAAAGACGAGAAGCGCCTACTTCCACAACCAGCAGATTACCTTTTTGATCTAAAGCGATACCTTCAGGTCCTTGTAAATCAAAATCGAAAGTGGTGATTGTTGGTAAACCCCCATCAATATCGATCTGTACAATATCGCCATTAAAATAGTCGGCTACCCAAAGGGTTTGGCCATCCGAAGCCACACCTGAAAATAAACCCGGTAGAATTAGTTCATTGTCGCTCAGCCTAATGATACCGCCCAGCCCCACATCATTCATATAAATTTCTCCCTGAACCCTGGCGGCGTCAATGGGAGCAGCTACTCGTGGTGCACTATAATTTTCTATGACACCCTCGTTCGGGTTCCATACCTGCAATCCAGGACTAAAAAAAGAAGTGATGATTAGATCGTCGCCGTCCGCAGTTAGATTCATTGGCAGAATTAAGGAAGCCAGGCCTTTTTCAGGTGCCACCGGGATCAAATACCCCTTATAGTTGTTTTGCTGCTGGCCACTGGTTCCGTTGAATTGCCGTAGTTGAAACAGATCAGCCTCATAGAGCATGTCCTGGTTATTTGGCCCCTCCATAACGGCTAGGCCCTGAGGCATTATGATGCCGCCTGGACTTAGGATTCGAGCCTGACCACTTTTCAAAATTTCGGCTACCCAGCCCTCGTCATTATTGGTCATATACAGGGACCCGTCATCGTCAAAGGTCATATTATCCAACCCCGGTTGCAGGGAAGTGAACAGCGTTTTATCATCATTCCCGTCCGGATTTACCTTCCAAACTTTACCGGCCTGGTCCAGCACGTATAACAAGCCTTCCGGGCCAAACTTGGCCGCAGCGGGATTAAATAAGTCTGATGGAGGAGGAAAACTCCCCGCAACAATTCGAATGGGTGGACTAAACAGACCACTCAGATCTTCAGGAAATACGGTGTTATCCGGGATGGCGTCAACATCAATCGCTATCACCAAATTCAAGGCAAACAAGGGGCCGTACAATATTAGACGGCCATCCTCCATCCTTGTGTCAAAGGAATTGAAAAAACCTAAGCAAAATCCTGTGGGACAGGATATGATATGACGAGGTGGAAGATCAAGTTCCGGATCCAATTCGAACAAACCGTCGCCCAGGAAATCCAGGGCAACAAAGAGCCTTCCATCGTCGGAAAAGCGAATAGGATTCACTCCCGGGGCCACAAACTGTTTCTTCACAATTCCATCTTTCAGACGCCCCACCTCTCCGGTAAGGATATCCGTCCAGTACAGTGCGGTTCCATCCGGAGAAAACACCACATCATCTGGGCTGTCAACACCTTCCCTTATTCTTTTGATGATTTTCCCATTGTTCTTGTTGATCACCGCGATCTCCTGTCCGTTTACAGTACCTACATAGAGATGTCCGTCCGGTCCAATGTCTAGTCCGTTAGCAGCATTCAATGCAGCGCCTTTAACCAGGGTCTTTACAACCGCATTCCCGGATTTCTTTTTATTTTTTGATTTGGATCGTGCGTTTGTAGCTTCAAGTTTTTCCTGATTTGAAACCGGATCTTCACTACAAGAATAGGACAGAATGAACAGGACTAGAAAGCCCCCCAAAAGCAGGGCCTTCAGGATTGATTTTTGAGACGTTTTCATTTGAATTGGTTTAATGGTTGGTTATAAATGAATTGCGAAACCTGAGAGATACAGGGAAGAATTCCGAATATTTAATTTAATCTATATAAATGATTATTCTAAGCAGGGTAGGACGAAGGATACTAAATATTGTCCAAGTGATAACTATTGGTGTTTAAAAGGTATAAAGGATTCAGCAGGGTACTGAAGAGATGCTATTGAAAGCTAGGCTTATCAAAAAGAAGAAAAAGCAAGGGATTGTCCTTTTACTGACTTTCCTGCCTTTCGAGAATTTTGAAAATACGGTTGATCACAATCTCTGATAGATTCCATTCGTAGCCCTCAAAATCGGTGGTATTTATAAATTGAACAACCACTGTATCGATGTCTTCATGGTATTCTGCAAGACTCTGGTAACCAACAACCAGACCTCCATGATCGTATTCATAGGGGTAAATTTCCTGCTCACCTTCGTTAAATACAGAGCCATCATTTAAGGCCCGAA
>JABDRK010000405.1 GCA_013041785.1 Eudoraea sp. | reverse complement strand
CTGAAATCCTGAGAAAGTATCGAAAGATTGCCCTGGTTCTCGTTCTTATCCTGTCGGCTATCATTACCCCGCCTGATGTTGCCAGCCAGATCATTGTAGCCGTTCCGGTACTGCTCTTGTACCAGGTGAGTATTTACATTTCCAAAGTCGTAATTAAACGCGAAGAAAAACAACGAAAAAAGGATGTCAAACGCCGTTCATGAATTTAATGATTATCGCGCCCGGATGAATGAAAAGCTTCTGGGAGCCGACAATAAGTTGATCAAACGCATTTTTAATCTGGATACCAACGCCTACACCGCGGGTGCCCTGGATGTGAAAACAAAAGAACTGCTAGGGCTTGCAACTTCTGCAGTGCTTCGCTGTGATGATTGTATTAAGTATCACCTGGAAAAAGCGCATGAAAATGGTGTAAGTAGGGAAGAAATGATGGAAACCATGGGGATAGCTACCCTGGTGGGAGGCACTATTGTGATTCCGCATTTGCGCAGGGCTTATGAATTCTGGGAGCAGCTCGAAGCCAATTAAGATGCACTCCCAATTTGATACGTATGAGCAAATCAAACCTTTAATATTGCGTTAATTCTCAAAAGTATTCCCGATTATATGACTAGCTTTATCCCCTATAGTTATGAAGCTAAGAGCTGAAAAAGTAATGAAGGCCTACCGGGTCCGAAGAGTGGTAAAAGGTATCTCGCTTGAGGTTAACCAGGGAGAAATCGTTGGGTTGTTAGGGCCTAATGGTGCCGGAAAAACAACATGTTTTTACATGATTGTTGGCCTTATTAAACCGAATGGAGGCCGCATATATCTGGATGATACGGAGATCACCAATTTCCCCATGTACAAAAGGGCCCAGAATGGGATTGGCTACCTGGCCCAGGAAGCTTCGGTTTTCCGCAAACTCAGCATAGAAAAGAATATTCTCAGTGTGCTTCAGCTTACCAGCCTGAGCAAGAAGGAGCAGCACATGAAAATGGAATCCCTGATCGAAGAATTCGGGTTGAGCCATATTCGAAAAAACCGTGGAGACCTTTTGTCCGGTGGGGAACGCCGTAGAACGGAGATTGCACGGGCACTGGCTACAGACCCCAAGTTTATTCTGCTTGATGAACCCTTCGCCGGGGTTGACCCCGTGGCCGTAGAAGATATTCAGCGGATCGTTGCCCAGCTAAAAAATAAAAACATAGGAATCCTGATTACCGACCACAACGTACAGGAAACCCTTGCCATTACGGAACGTTCCTACCTGATGTTTGAAGGAGGGATATTAAAATCTGGAATTCCTGAGGTATTGGCTGAAGACGAGATGGTGCGCAAGGTTTATCTCGGACAAAATTTCGAACTGCGGAAGAAAAAACTGGATTTTTAGTTAGTCGCGCCCTGATCTACTTTGGCGCCTGCCTTGTACACCAAGGAGCTTAATACATAAAACACCACAATTGCTGAGATTGCCAAATACTTCATGGTCATTAGCAAGACAATACTAACCACTATAAAAACATAACGAAGGCCGTTTTCTTTAAAGGACCAGTTTTTAAACTTAAGTGCAAATAAGGGGATATTGGCATTTAATAAAAATGAGCTCAATACCGTCACAACCAACAGGAACCAGGGATTCAGAATAAGCGCATTCAGGGAGTCGTTACCCTGATAAAGCAGGATAAGCGGGAATGAGATAATGAGCAGGGCATTTGCCGGAGTAGGCAGGCCAATAAATGAGGTAAGCTGATCTTCATCTATATTAAAACGGGCCAACCGGTAGGCAGAGGCCAGGGTGATCAGAAAGCCAGCAAAAGGGATAAGACTATCAAACTCCAAAGGCCCTTCACGCAGGGCGGGGTTGAAATCGGCGATGTTCCAGCCTCCTGTTTGAGACATTCCCAGTAGCTGGAACATAATGATCCCGGGGACCAAACCACAGGTAATCATATCGGCCAGGGAGTCGAGTTGAATACCTAATTCACTCTGGGCATTGAGCATACGTGCTGCAAGGCCGTCAAAAAAATCAAAGAATATCCCAATGATAACAAATACAGCTGCCAGGTGGAGTTCGTTTAACACAGCGAACACTACGGCAACACATCCGCTAAAAACATTTAAAAGCGTCAGCAACTGGGGAAGATGTCGAATCATGGATGGCTGTTTGAAGTAAAAATAAGATAATTTTTAAACCAATCGCAGGGTCCGGTATTTTATTCAGATATTTGTTTTGTGAGCTTATTTGCTGTCTGCATTATTCCATTATCATGCTCTTGAGGTGCCGTTTCCTGTTTGTATTTCTTTTCGCCCTAGCTCAGGGGTATAGCCAAACCCAGGTGTTTTCAGACGCTGCACAGATTAGCGCACTTACCTGTGGAGGCGGACAGGAATTGTATACTGCTTTTGGTCATAGTGCATTTCGGGTACAGGATCCTGTACAGGGAATTGATGTGGTCTACAATTACGGGACATTTGATTTTCAGGCTCCAAATTTCTACACCAATTTTGCACGGGGAAAATTGATCTATACCCTCAGCCGGCAGCGTTTTGAAAACTTCCTTTACGAATATGAATATGAAAAACGCTGGGTAAAGGAACAAATACTGGACCTGGATCAGCAACAGAAAAATGCCCTGATCGTATTCCTTGAAAACAACTACCTGCCGGAAAACAGGGATTACCGTTATGATTTTCTTTACGACAACTGTTCTACCAAACTTCCGGATATACTTTCACAAATATTAGGTGATCAACTGAAATTTCAGGAGGATCACCTGGAAACGCGCTACACCTTCCGCGAGCTGATCCGACAAAACCTGAATACAAATTCCTGGTCCAGCCTGGGTATTGATCTGGCCCTGGGGTCCGATATCGATAAAGAGGCTACGGCTTATCAGCATATGTTTCTTCCGGCATATGTCATGAGTCAGCTCGATAATACCCTACTCAACGGGAAACCCCTGGTGAAACGCACACGTACGGTGCTGAATAATCAAAATAAAACACGTTCATCGCTGTTTACCATAGCGCCTTTATTCTGGTTATTGCTACTGCTGGCCTTTACCCTCACCATAACCTATATCGACTTTCGGAACAAAACCAGAAGCCGCTGGCTGGATTTCTCCTTGTTCCTGCTTAGCGGGATAGCAGGTGTTTTGCTCTTTTTCCTTTGGTTTTTTACCGACCACAATGCCACCGTAAACAATTTGAACATCTTATGGCTGTTTCCCCTGAACCTGGTAGCTGCCTTTTTTCTGGTCAGGAAAACAGATCCTCCCGCCTTCATCCGTCCCTATCTCATAGGTTTGTGTATCCTGATTGCCATTACCGGAATCATTTGGTTGCTTGGGATACAGATATTCTCTCCGCTGATCGGTGTACCGATTTTGGCTTTGCTCGTACGCTATATCTGGCTTATCCTGTACCTGAAAATCCCAAGGTAATCTGATTTGCACTGTCTATCAGGCTATCCCGCGTGATTAATCTGTCTGGCGCCAACTGAAGAATTGTAATTCCGAGAATTGATTATATTCCCTTAATTTTGTAAAATCCAATTGATATGGACAACGGCATTTACTATTTACTGGGCGGTTTGGCCATAATTTACCTGCTGATGTCGGCTTTTAACAAGCGTAACGCCAAACGCCGAAAATCAAGGAAATTTATGGAGGGATACGAGCGTAAGGACAAACGAGAAAATAAATAGCCCGATTTTAACCAATACACGAATAGAGGGGGCACGGATCCCTAAAAAGCATGAAGATCTACACAAAAACAGGGGATACAGGCACCACATCATTATTTGGAGGAACCCGGGTGCCCAAACATCACATCCGCATCGAGAGCTATGGCACTATTGATGAACTCAATTCCTGGATAGGCTTATTGCGGGACCTGGCCCCGGAAGAAAATACCCGGGATAAACTTAAACATATACAAGACCGCTTGTTCGTTCTAGGTGCCCATTTGGCCACAGAACCGGCAAAAGCCAAACTCAAAAGTGGTAAGGACCGGCTCAACATCGATATGGTGAAAAAACAGGATGTGGAACAACTGGAACGGGCTATGGACCAGATGAATGAGCAATTAGCTCCCATGACCCATTTTATTCTCCCCGGGGGACATACCACCGTGTCATATTGTCATATCGCCCGCACAATTTGCAGAAGGGCGGAACGCATGATCACCTACCTGCATGAAAATGACCCTGTTAATCCTTTAATCCTCACCTATATAAACCGTCTTTCCGACTACCTTTTCGTATTGGCACGCAAATTGTCAGCAGATCTACAGGCGGAAGAAATTAAGTGGATTCCGGAGAAAAAGGACTAATATTTTTCATATTTCTTCGTTATCCCTTTATCGAAATAGAATATTTCCCTGAAATGTGGGTAATTATTTTCGATTTTCCTTTGCCATATGGGTTTAAAAATTATTTTTGCAAAAATTTAAAATTACAGAATAGGGATGTATTGGACTTTAGAATTGGCGTCTTATTTAAGCGACGCTCCCTGGCCAGCCACCAAGGATGAATTAATAGACTACGCTATCAGAACCGGGGCCCCACTCGAAGTTGTGGAAAACCTGCAGTCTATGGAGGAAGAAGGTGGAGAAATCTATGAATCCATAGAAGAAATTTGGCCGGATTATCCTACTGAAGAAGATTACCTCTGGAACGAGGATGAATATTAATAACACACGTTAATTACTTCTAAAAAGTCTCATTTGAGGCTTTTTTTTTATGTAATTTTGACAGCCCAGGCCCTAATTCAGGGGTAATTAACATGTCTGGAATACCTTTTGCACTAGGCGATAGCATGATGCCCTGATTAATTACCAATAGTCAAATAAGGCTATTACGGGTTTATCGCAGCAAATAAAAAGCGTTACACATGAGTTTAGTAAATTCCATTATTAAGGCCTTTGTCGGTGACAAATCGAAAAAGGACGTAAAGGAACTTCAACCTATTGTCAATAAAATCAATTCATTCGAAAGTGCCCTGGAAAAACTGAGCCACGACGAACTCAGAAATAAAACGGCAGAATTTAAGACCATAATTGAGGATAATTGCAAGGAGATCCACCAGGAAATAGATCGGCTACAGGAAGAATCCAAACTTTCCACAGATATTGATAAAAACGAGGCTATTTATAACAAGATCGACAGCCTCAACGAAGAAGTATACACCAAAACAGAAACTATCCTGAATGAGCTCCTTCCCGAAGCTTTTGCCGTGGTTAAGGAGACAGCCAAACGTTTTGTACAAAATGAGACATTAAAGGTAAAGGCTACCGAGTTTGACCGAAAACTTTCAGGGACCAAAGAATATGTGACCCTGGACGGCGATGAAGCCCTCTGGAGCAATTCCTGGGATGCCGCAGGGAAAGAAGTGACCTGGGATATGGTCCACTACGATGTTCAGCTCATTGGTGGGATTGCCATGCATCAGGGGAAAATTGCAGAAATGCAAACCGGGGAAGGGAAAACCCTGGTAGCCACCCTCCCGCTGTACCTGAATGGCCTGGCTGGAAAGGGAGCGCATTTAGTAACCGTTAATGACTATCTGGCCAAAAGGGATAGTGCCTGGATGGCCCCTATATTTGAATTCCACGGTTTGTCCGTTGATTGTATCGATAAACACCAGCCTAATTCCGATGGGAGAAGGGCCGCTTACAATGCAGACATTACCTATGGGACCAATAACGAATTTGGTTTCGACTACCTAAGGGATAATATGGCCCACACGCCTTCCGACCTGGTACAAAGGCCCCATCATTATGCCATTGTGGATGAGGTGGATTCCGTGCTTATCGATGACGCCAGGACACCGTTGATTATTTCAGGTCCGGTGCCCGAGGGAGACCGGCACGAGTTCAACGAGTTAAGACCCAAGGTTTATGACATCGTACAAAAACAGCGACAATACCTGACCGGAGTGCTGGCTGAGGCCAAAAAGCTGATCGCTGCAGGCGACAGTAAGGAAGGGGGATTCCAGTTACTGCGGGTGCACCGTGGATTGCCCAAAAATAAAGCGTTGATCAAATTCCTCAGTGAGGAAGGCATCAAACAACTCCTGCAGAAAACAGAGAACTTCTACATGCAGGACAATAACCGGGAAATGCCTAAAGTGGATGCGGAACTCTTGTTTGTTATCGACGAGAAGAACAACCAGATTGAACTGACTGATAAAGGAATCGAACACATCTCAGGCGACCAGGACAACAATTTTTTCATCATGCCCGACATTGGGAGTGAGATAGCCAAAATTGAAAACCAAAACCTCGAGATAGAGCAGGAAGCCGAACTCAAGGAAGAACTTTTTAAGGATTTCTCTATAAAAAGTGAGCGGATCCATACCATGAGCCAGCTTCTGAAGGCCTATACCCTTTTTGAAAAGGATGTGGAATATGTGGTTATCGACAACAAAGTTATGATTGTTGACGAACAAACCGGTCGTATTATGGATGGCAGGCGCTACTCAGACGGGCTCCACCAGGCTATTGAGGCCAAGGAAAACGTCAAGATCGAGGCCATGACGCAGACTTTTGCGACTGTAACCTTGCAAAACTACTTCCGGATGTACAATAAACTGGCCGGGATGACAGGTACAGCCGTTACAGAAGCAGGGGAATTCTGGGAGATCTATAAGTTAGATGTAATGGAGATCCCTACAAACAGGCCCATTGCCCGGGACGACCGCAACGATTTGATCTACAAAACCAAAAGGGAAAAATACAATTCCATCATCGAAGAAGTAGCCCAACTGTCGCAACAGGGAAGGCCCATCCTGATTGGTACCACATCCGTGGAGATTTCCGAATTACTCTCGCGTACGTTGTCGATTCGGAAAATTGAACACAACGTCTTAAATGCCAAGCTTCACAAAAAAGAAGCCGATATCGTTGCAGAAGCAGGTAACCCGGGGGTAGTTACCATTGCCACCAACATGGCCGGGCGGGGTACGGATATTAAGCTCACTGAGGAAGTAAAAAAAGCCGGGGGACTGGCGATCATTGGTACAGAGCGGCATGATTCCAGACGGGTAGACCGGCAGTTGCGCGGTCGTTCCGGTCGGCAGGGAGATCCGGGAAGTTCCCAGTTCTACGTTTCCCTGGAAGATAATCTCATGCGTTTATTCGGTTCTGACCGGGTGGCCAAAATGATGGACCGGATGGGTCTCAAGGAAGGGGAAGTTATCCAGCATTCCATGATGACCAAGTCTATTGAACGGGCCCAGAAAAAAGTTGAGGAGAATAACTTCGGTATCCGAAAACGACTTTTGGAGTACGACGATGTTATGAATGCCCAGCGGGAGGTTGTATACAAGAGAAGGCGTCACGCCCTGGAAGGCGACCGCTTGCAGCTCGATATCGCCAACATGGTGTACGACACCTGTGAGCTTATTGCAGAAACGAATAAAGGAGCAAACGATTTCAAGAATTTTGAGTTTGAGCTCATCAAGTATTTCTCCATAACAGCCCCGGTATCTGAGGAAGCCTTTGCCAAGCTTAGTTTCCAGGAAATTGCCGGTGAAACCTATGCGGCGGCATATTCGTATTATCAAAGTAAAATGGAGCGAAGTGCTGCAACTGCATTTCCCGTCATTAAACAGGTATACGAAGACAATTCTAACAAATTCGAACGCATTGTGGTTCCCTTTACGGATGGGATCAAAACCCTGAATGTGGTTACAGATCTGCAGGCTGCCTATGAGTCAGAAGGAAAACAGCTGGTAACCGATTTTGAAAAGAACATCACTCTGGCAATCATAGATGACGCCTGGAAGACGCACCTGCGCAAGATGGATGAATTAAAACAGTCTGTTCAGCTGGCGGTTCACGAACAAAAGGATCCCCTGCTTATATATAAATTCGAGGCTTTTGAACTTTTTAGAAGCATGATCGAAAAGGTGAACAAGGACGTGGTATCCTTCCTTTACAAAGGAGAATTGCCTTCATCAGATACCAGTGAGATCCAGGAGGCCCGCACCGTAAGGCGCAAACGAGAAAACCTGAAGACTACCAAGGAGGAAATTCCCAACAGTGATGAACTGGCGGCCCAGAACCGGGCAGCCGGACAAACCCAGGGCAGACGTCCTCAGGTAACCGAGACCATTGTCAGGGAAAAACCAAAAATTGGCAGGAACGAAAGGGTTACCATAAAAAATATCCTGTCCGGAGAAAGCAAAACCATTAAATATAAACAAGCAGAACCCCTTATCGATAAAGGGGAATGGGTACTGATTGATCAGGAATAAACCCATCTCAGCAAGCATTTCAAGGCAGCCCGTATGGCTGCCTTCTTTGTTCTCAGGCATCCCCACTGGAATTTAAAGAAGCCAAAAACTGCTGTTCAATTCAGTTTCCAAGAAAGAATTGAGAATCAAGCTTTTGATTATCTGGTAAAACATAACTAGTTTTATAAAACCAATCATGGATGTGGGGATGCTGTGGTTCTATACCCGTAGCAGGTTTCCAACTTTAAATTATTTAGGCATGGAAAATTCAAATGGGCAGAAGCTGGACAGGTACGAAGCAAAAATGGCATTGACGATAAAAGTTGGCTATTGGGCCTCCTTGCTAACTTTTGCTTTCGGGTTAATTTCCTGGCTCCTATTAGACATTGCTGTTGTAGTCCCCTACTGTTTTCTGGCCTTTTCCCTTGCTAACCTCATAAATGTCCTTGCTTTAAAGAAACACCTGGACCTTAACCTGAGTTTTAATCTGGCTGCCTTGTTTGGAATGGCCGCTGCACTTGGAATTACACTTTTTACAGGGGGCATCAGCAGCCCCTTTATTTTTGTTCTGGCCATAATAGTCTTTGCCGGGTATGCCACCACAGGGCGACGTGGCAAATTGTATCTATATCTTTGTGTAGCCCTCATTTTTGTGGTTTTCATAAATGATGTTTGGGGCTTTTTGGGCATCCAGAACGTCGTTCCCGAATCTTCGCGGGCCATTTTTGCACTGCTCAGCATTCTGCTATCCGTTTACCTGATGGGTGGGGTCTTGGCCAAAAACCTGCTCAAAGC
>JABDRK010000401.1 GCA_013041785.1 Eudoraea sp. | reverse complement strand
CCATTACAGGTACCTGGTCCATATCTATCGATGATGATTCCAGTGATGATAGCCAGTCTGATTCTTCCAATGACGACAGTCAGGATCACGATTGCGATTCCTGTACTACAGATCAGCTTACCGAGGTGTTGACCGCCTGTACTGATTGGTATGTGGAAAAGTTGGAACGAAACACAAATAATTTGGAGGACAACTATACGGCGTATCGCTTCAACTTTATGGCAGATGGCTCCCTGATGGTCAATACCGGCTCCAGTACCCTAACAGGAAGCTGGGAAGCGTCAGGAAGTGGCAATAACATTCAAGTGGTTTTAACGGTTGCCGAATTAACTGATATTGAAGACACCTGGACCCTGCATGAGATAGAGTTGTATCAGGGAGAGTCTAATGTGGATTTACGGATAAACGGAGAGGACCGCCTGCGTTTCCAGAACAATTGCACCCTTGGTGATTTTGGTGGCGGTAACTCCTCTGGTGAAATTGATTTCAACATCTTCTTTGCCGCCCCGGAAGATTTTAGCGAGTTGACAGATGATTGGAATATTATCTCCTATTCTGCCAATAAGATAGAACTGATTGATGTAAGCGGTGGAGATGGAGAAACAGACTTATTGACTTTCGAAAAGTAAGACACCCCAATGAACATAACCTAGGGGACCTTCCTAAATCAATGGAATAAGCCCCGCTGTGAAAAAGGAAGGTTCTTAAACTGCCCCAGTAATGTCTGGGGCGGTTTTATTATTATATTTAGCGATATCATTGGTGTAATTACGGGAAATGGATTCAGCAAACAGTACTTCTTTTAATTATCCGCTGTTATTTAAAAAAATGGCGGAGGTTGGTGAACATCAAAAAATCAGCAAGGGAACAGAAATCCTTAGGGAGGGGCAGTTTGTAAAGGTAATTCCCGTTGTGCAAAAAGGGCTTATCAAAGTATATACCCGATATGAGGACAGGGAACTGTTACTGTATTATATCCGTCCCAACGAAAGCTGTATCATGTCCTTTTCAGCCAGTATCAACAATGAACCTAGCCAGGTTTTTGCTGTAACCGAGGAAGACACTGAGGCCTTACTCCTGCCCGTGAGGGAAGTACAATCCCTGGTAAAAGACAACCCAAACGGGAACCGCTTCTTTTTTCAGCAATACAAAGCACGCTATGCCGAATTGCTGGATACCATCCACCATGTGTTGTTTTCTAAAATGGACAGCCGCTTATACCAGCACCTTAGAGACAAAACGAAACTTAAAGGTGAAAATCCATTGCAGATGTCACACCAGCAACTGGCCAATGAGCTGGGAACCGTACGGGAAGTCGTCAGCAGGGTTTTGAAAAAACTGGAAGGCGAGGGCCTGGTAAAACAACTGGGGAATGGGATTCAGGTATTCGAGCGGTGACTAAAGTCACTGCATACCCCCATTTCTTCTTCTACCTTTGGTTAAAAGGAATCATGAGCCGGAAATTCATAAAGCTTCTTTTCGTGTGCATCCTTTGCATAGCGGTAATCACCGGAGTGGTCTGGCTCGTGGATCTATTATCTAACTAAAATTTGAAATCATGAAAAAAAACATGGGGTCTGCAGACCGTATTATCCGAACAATTGTAGCAATAGTCCTTGGAATCCTTTACTATACCGATGTAATCAGCGGTACGGTAGGGCTGGTACTGGTTATTCTGGCAGGGGTTTTCCTCTTGACCAGCCTGGTTAGTTTTTGCCCATTGTATGCGCCCTTTGGGATCTCCACCTGCGCGGTAAAAGAGAAAAAGGCATAAAAGCTCTGAATTTTTCAGGAATAAGAAGGCTTTGGTTGTTTTATTACTGAAATGCAAAATGTTATTGAACCAAATCGTTAGTTAAGATGTTTATTATTAAGAATTTAACCTGCTTTAGAGTTATGAAAAAATCAATTTATCTTTCAGTATTCCTGTCGGCCATGTTATTGGTGAGCTGTTCTAAAAACGATAGTGAAGACAGCAGAATTCGCCTGAAAGTGGCGACCGTTAATGCTCCTGGTGTAAGCGGTAAATCCGTTGCAAGTACAGCTAAGAACAACGAAGGCATTGTCTTCACTGATTTCCGAATCTCCATCCGGGATGTGGTATTCAAGAATGACGATGATCCGAACAGCAGCCTGGACACGGATGAAATCCAGTTCAGGGGTCCGTACCAAATAGACCTGTTGGCTGATGGTGACGCGGTTACCCAAACTATCGGTGATGCAATCGTCCCGGACGGACGATATAAGGAACTTCGCTTTAAGTTTCACAAGGATGAAGACTTACCTGCCACCGATGTGCTTTATGACCGTTCCATTTATATTGAAGGGACCATTGATGACGTACCTTTTGTCTTCTGGCACGACACCAGCGAGAATCTGGACGTGGGAAGGTCTACAGGGGTAGAAGTAACCGGAGGCGTAGTGAATTTTACCGTGGAATTTGATATTTCCCAGTTTCTGAGCTCCCTGAAGACAATTGACCTTCACCAGGCAGTAGATGGAAATCAGGACGGCCTTATCGAGATTTTTCCCAACGATCAGGATGGAAATCAGGAAATTGCCAAGGATTTAAAGGACAATATCAAGGAAACGGCAGACCTGATCAACAAATAAAATTTAGTTAAACATACTAAAGAAAACACCGTTAAAATGCGGTGTTTTTTGTTTAATAATTTGAATAGTACAACAGTGCCCTTCTCCCGTAGAATAAATTGGAATAAATAGTTTTCCAAACTGATAAATATCAGTGTTCAATAAGCTATTGCGTCGGAACTTTGTAACCAATGTTACGGCATAGAAATGCTATCCCTCGTAACTTTACGATGTAAGTTTTTATTAAGAATTTTATGCATGTAGAGCAGATTTATACCGGATGCCTGGCCCATGCCGCCTACTACCTGGAGAGCAACGGCGAGGCCGCCATTTTTGATCCCTTGCGGGAGGTAGGACCCTACATTGAAAAAGCAAAAAAAGACAATGCCAGGATCAAGTATGTCTTTGAAACCCATTTCCATGCAGATTTTGTCAGCGGGCATCTGGACCTTAAGAAGAAAACAGGCGCTCAGATTGTTTTTGGACCTACCGCCCAACCCGGATATGAGGCTACTGTAGCTGCAGACGGACAAATTTTTGAAGTGGGAGGTTACAAAGTCAAGGTTATCCATACCCCGGGCCATACTATGGAAAGCACCACCTACCTGCTTATCGACGAAAAAGGCAGGGAACATGGGATTATTACGGGAGACACCTTATTTATCGGGGACGTAGGCCGGCCTGATCTGGCCCAGCATGTGGTTTCTGAATTGACAGAGGAAAAACTGGCCGGACATTTATTTGATTCCCTGAGAAACAAAATTATGCCCCTTAGCGATCATCTGATCGTATACCCAAACCACGGTGCAGGTTCTGCCTGTGGCAAAATGATGAGCAAGGAGACTACAGATACCCTGGGCCATCAGAAAAAAGTAAACTATGCGCTAAGGGCCAGCATGACCAAAGAAGAATTCATCAAGGAACTGCTAACAGGGCTTACCCGCCCACCGGGCTACTTCCCTCAGAATGTCCTGATGAACATCAAGGGATATGAAAGCCTGGATACCATAATGGAACGCGGTGAGAATCCGCTGTCTGTAGAAGCATTTGAAGCAGCGGCCAATGAAACCGATGCCCTAATGCTGGATACCCGGACTGCTGCCGATTACGCCAAAGGGTTTATCCCCAATAGTATCTACATCGGCCTTGATGGAAACTTTGCACAGTGGGTAGGGGAGATGATTCCGGATATTAAACAAAAAATCCTTTTGATAACCTATCCGGGCAAAGAAGAAGAAACCATCACCAGGTTATCCCGTGTGGGTTATGACCATACCATAGGATTTCTGGAAGGCGGATACGCAAGCTGGAAAAATGCCGGGAAAGAATGTGAAACCATCGGACGAATTGATTTTGCGGAATTCGAAGAGGCCTTTTCAAGCGAAAAACCCTTGGTGTTTGATG
>JABDRK010000393.1 GCA_013041785.1 Eudoraea sp. | reverse complement strand
GGCCTCCGCAATATGGTATCCTGAAATGGAAACCGAATAAAAGTTTCTGATCCTGTTCGCAATGAAATACTCCTGTACATCCCCCATTAAACGCAGGGCAAATTCAGTAGAGAAGATACAGGTATTTTGTGCCTGGTCTTCTTTAAGGATATCGGCCTGTACCGTACCCCTTACCTGTGCAAGGGTTTCTTTTTTGATCCTGGCATAGACCTTAGCAGGGAGTACCTGATCCCCGGTGACCCCGAGCAGCATAAGTCCCAGTCCGTTATTTCCATCGGGTAATTTTCCTTGATAGGTAGGTCTTTCAGCACCTTTCCCGCTATAGATTTTAGCTATTTTTTTGTCCACTTCCGCCTCCAGTCCCTCGGCTTTGATATACTTCTCGCAGCTTTGGTCAATAGCTGCATTCATAAAGAACGCAAGCAACATAGGTGCCGGACCATTAATGGTCATACTTACCGAGGTAAGCGGATCCGTAAGGTCAAATCCCGAATACAACTTTTTGGCGTCGTCCAGACAACAAATGGATACCCCGGCATTTCCTATTTTTCCATAGATATCAGGTCGTTTATCGGGGTCATGGCCGTAAAGGGTAACCGAATCAAAGGCAGTGGATAACCTTTTGGCCGGCATGTCCAGGCTGAGATAGTGAAAACGCCGGTTGGTCCGTTCTGGTCCCCCTTCCCCGGCAAACATACGGGTGGGATCTTCCTGAGTTCTTTTAAACGGATATAAGCCAGCGGTGTAAGGGAAGGCTCCCGGAACATTTTCAGTGAGGGTCCAGCGAAGTACTTCTCCCCAGGACCGGTATTTGGGCAGTACAACTTTCGGAATCTGCAGTTGGGACAGGGAGGTGGTATGTGTGGGTAGTTTGATTTCCTTATCCCGAACTTTGAAGGTGTATTCGGGCTCCTGGTAACGGGCACGAAGGGATTTCCAGTTCACAAGGGTTTCCCAATTATAGGGGTTTAAATTTTTAAATTCCTTGTAAAACTCCGCTGTAAGTCGTTCAAAGAATTCAAGATCGAAATCACGACCAGCGATACTTTTAACCGCTGATTCGTCCACCCCTTTCTCATTTATATATTTACCAAATTCCTCATTTTCTGATAGGCCGGCAACGGTTAACAAAGTTTGGTAAATGCCGTACAGGCGCTCTGCTACAGCGGTTTGTTCCTTTGCATTGAGATTGTAATTCCGATTGAGTTCAGAAATTTCAGATAAGTAACGGATCCTTGCCGGTGGGATGATGTATACCTTTTCAGACAAATCAGCTGTTGAAACAAATCCGGATTGCATTTGTACCTCTGCCTTATCCTTAAGGGTGTCTATAACCTTGCAGTAAAGCTGGTTCATGCCCGGATCGTTGAATTGCGAAGCCATGGTGCCAAATATGGGCAAGGTATCCGGATCTGCCTCCCAAAGGTTATGGTTCCGCACATATTGTTTCTTTACATCGCGCAACGCGTCCAGAGCCCCGCGCTTGTCAAATTTGTTGATCGCCACCAGGTCGGCAAAGTCGAGCATATCAATCTTTTCCAACTGGGTTGCCGCCCCAAATTCCGGTGTCATCACATAGAGGGAAACGTCGCTGTGTTCGATTATTTCTGTATCTGATTGCCCAATTCCGGAAGTCTCCAGGACGATAAGGTCAAAACAGGCCGCTTTCAGCACGTTAAGCGCTTCATTTACATGCCTGGATAAAGCCAGGTTCGACTGCCTTGTGGCCAGGGAGCGCATATATACCCGTTCATTATTGATCGCGTTCATTCTTATGCGATCCCCCAACAGGGCCCCGCCGGTTTTGCGTTTAGAGGGATCCACAGAGATCAGTCCAATATGTTTGTCTGGAAAATCTGATAGAAATCGCCTTACCAGTTCGTCTACCAGGCTGGACTTCCCGGATCCTCCTGTTCCTGTTATTCCGAGTACAGGAACTTTGTTTGGTGTTTTGCCAAGGCTACCTAAGTGTTCAGCAAATTCCTCCGGCCGGTTTTCAGCCAGACTGATCAACCTGGCCAGGACGTGGGTGTCTTTTGCTTCAAGAGCTTGTTTTAAATTTTTCTTCCCCGGCAACTGCAGTGCAGGAACCGGAAAATCAGATTGGGATACCAGATCGTTGATCATACCCTGTAGGCCCATTTCCCGGCCGTCATCCGGAGAATAGATACGGGTTATTCCGTAGTCCATCAGGGATTTGATTTCCTCAGGCAGTATCACACCCCCTCCTCCTCCAAAAATCTTTATATGGCCTGCTCCTTTTTCCTGAAGCAAATCATACATATAGCGAAAGTACTCGTTATGGCCACCCTGGTATGAGGTCATGGCGATGGCATTGGCATCTTCCTGTATGGCACAATCCACAACTTCGGCAACAGAGCGGTCGTGCCCCAGGTGGATCACCTCTACCCCGGTAGCCTGTATAATCCTGCGCATGATGTTAATAGCGGCGTCATGGCCATCAAAAAGTGAGGCCGCTGTTACGATTCTGACCTTATTTGCGGGGGAATAGGGTTTGAGTTGCTCCATCGTTAAAAATAGGACGATTTTATGGGTGCAATTTACGAAAAATGCAAAAAATATTTGAATATGATTAGAATTTTATAAAAATAAACGATGAAATCGCGTTGCCTGTTGAATGTGCTAATTTTACCTGCAAAGACCCGCTTTGAAAGTAACCTTACTCATCCATTGCCCCGACCAGTCGGGTATCATAAGTTCGGTAACCCAGTTCTTTCACAAAAGAGAAGGAAATATCCTCTATCTCGACCAGCACGTAGATCAGGAAGCCGGGATATTTTTTATGCGGCTGGAGTGCGAATTTGAAGGTTTGGCCCCGAAACTGGCCACCCTTAAAAATGAGATACAGGGCGAACTCGCCGGACGTTACCATATGGAATGGAGCCTGTTTCAGGAAGGTATACGACCAAGAATGGCCATATTTGTTTCTAAGTACAACCACTGCCTCTATGATCTTTTAAGTCGGTTCAGATCCGGGGAGCTGGAAGTTGAAATCCCTTTTATTATCAGCAATCACGAAGATCTGCGACCCATTGCGGAGCAATTCCAGATACCCTACCACTGTATCCCAGTGGGTAAATCCAACAAGGCCGAGGCCGAACTCAGACAACTGGAATTATTAAAGGCCCAGGCGGTAGATTTTATTGTGCTTGCACGATACATGCAAATCATAACCCCAAGGCTAATTGATGCCTATCCCAACAGCATCATCAACATTCATCATTCGTTTTTACCTGCCTTTGCCGGAGCAAAACCTTATCACGCGGCCTTTAAGCGCGGGGTGAAAATAATAGGAGCTACCAGTCATTATGTTACCGAGGACCTGGATGCCGGCCCCATAATCGAACAGGACGTGACGGCAGTGTCCCATGTGCACACGGTTCGGGATTTCATCGCCAAAGGGCGGGACCTGGAGAAAATCGTACTGGCACGCGCTGTCAAACTACATATTGCCCGCAAGACCATGGTTTATAACAACAAAACGGTAATCTTTTCCTAGGTCTTCTGATTTCAGCTACGAAATCTCAGTAACTTTTTTTAAATTAAGCCAGCTTTGTGGTAGCTTTCCTTGCTCGAACAAACCTGAATGGAAAAAGTATGACGAAAATTGCGGTCCTGGGACCCATCCCAAGAGATACTATTTATACGTATAAGGACGAGATGATTCAGAAGTATGGCTGTGTAACGCATCCTGTGATCGCTTTGTCCAAATTACTGGGGGATAATGGAACTGTTATTCCCGTATCTCACGTACATAAAAAGGATTACGAAGGTATTCTCGAGGTTTTTGCCCCCTACTCCAATATAGACACACAATTAATCAGTGATTCCGAAGACCGCGGTACCGTAATTGAATTGCGTTTTCTCGACCAGAACAATCGGCTGGAAAAGCAAACGGCCTGCATGAAACCCATTTTACCGGAAGACGTTTCTGGTATTCTTGATGCTGATGCTTATGTATTTGTTCCCATCACCGACTTTGAGATTTCCCTGAGCACCCTGAAATATCTTAAGGAAAAGGGAAAAGGCACTATCATCTTTGATGCGCATGGGCCAACTTCGGCCATGAGTATTTCCGGGGAAAGGCACCGGAAGTTCTGGGTAGATATGGACGAATGGCTTCCCTACATTGATGTCCTGAAAATGAACCTGGAAGAGTCTCAGGTTTGTTGGTTTAAAAATGAATACGAAGCTGAGGAAATGACCGGTTATGATGAGGAAAGCACTGAGCATCTGAATGACATGGCTGCCCACGTGCTGGAACGCGGCGTTTCTTACTTTTATGTAACCCTGGATTCACGGGGATGCGTCTTGTACTACACGGATCAAGGGAAAATTAAAAAAGAGTTTATCACCTCCGTGTTCATGAAAAATGTTATTGACACCACAGGTTGCGGGGATTCCTTTGCAGGCGGACTCGCCTTCGGGTTCTCAAACTTTCAGGATCCCATTAAGGCCGCCCAATATGCCAATACGCTCGGGGCCCTGCGAACCCAGGGAAAGACTTTTGATGTTTTTAAATCGCACGATGAAACAGCGAAAATCATCGCAGAACATTACTCGTAGAGCTACGCCAAACAGGCCCTCCTAAACCTGCACTTTAAGGAAATTTGCATTGTACCCCTTCATTTTTGTAATTTTAAAACGGAAATTCTTATTCCTTTCAGACAATAATTCGAATTTCGCCGCGTTGGTTTTATAAATGCAAAAGATTACAATCAGCTAATATTCAGTTAACCTGGATATAAAAAACATAAAAGACCTTTACGGCAATTATTTGAGTTAGTATTTTTTGAGTTAGTTAGTTTGGAAACCTTAGCCGTCGGCTGAGGTTTCTTTTTTGGTGGGTTGAAAACCCCTAAAAATTAAGTTATGGCTTATTTCGCGGGTTTATACAAACCATCAAAGGCTACCTGCACCACTTCCCCCTGATGGAGCAGCTCCCATAGCTGCCTTACTGTTCCATCGGTATTGGCCGTCCACGTAATTCGGTTCACATAGGTTTTGCCGTCGGGGCGTTCAAAGGGCTCAGAAGCAAGGATCATTTGGTTTTCGACACGATTCCCGGACAGTTTCAACTGGCTTCCGGCATTATCTATCCAAAGCTGTTCCCATTTTCCGGAATTCTGGTTGAAATAATTATAGCTGGTCCCGCTAAATCCTCCGCGGGCGCTGGTCCAATTCTCCTGTAGCACGCAGTTATCCTGCAGTTTTTCAATGCGATTGTAGCCGGCAACCGTTCCGTCCTTAAGGAACACCTCCCAGTTTCCTATCCAGAAATCAAAGGCCTTATGTTGTTCGGTGCAACAGGGA
>JABDRK010000383.1 GCA_013041785.1 Eudoraea sp. | reverse complement strand
TGGCTCCATGTAATGCGAGGATAGTTCAGGTAATAGACAGTATTCCGGATAATACCCCTGGGGTGATGAACCCAGAGGACCTAACGGGAAATACCATCGTTTTACAGACAGATATTGGGGAATTTATCCTGTTTGCGCACCTGCAGGAAGGTTCCATTCTTGTGGAGGAAGGACAGGAAGTGGTGCAGGGAGAAGTGATGGCCAGGTGTGGTAATTCCGGGAATTCCACGGAACCCCATTTACACCTGAGTTTGCAAAATACATTAGAAATGCGTGACGCCATTGGAGGAAAACTTTATTTTGAGCGACTTTTGGTAAATGATGAACTTAAAATAGACTATCTACCGGTTAAGGAAGAGTTTATAAGAAATACGAATTAGGCAACAATTTGATAAATAAATAGTACATGATATTAGAGATGAAGGTTCCCTCTCCCGGGGAGTCCATTACCGAAGTGGAAATAGCGGAATGGCTGGTAAGTGATGGGGATTATGTGGAAAAAGATCAGGCCATTGCAGAAGTGGATTCAGATAAAGCTACCCTGGAACTGCCTGCCGAAGAAAGTGGCACCATCACGCTGAAGGCCGAGGAAGGCGATGCTGTAGCCGTGGGGCAGGTGGTATGCCTTATTGATACCAGTGCCAAGAAGCCTGAAGGCGCGGCAGCACCAGGGGCCAAAGAGGAAGCCAAAGTTGAAGAAAAGCCACAGGAAACCGAAACGGTTAAAACGCCGGTTTCAGAACAGGCAGAAACCACATCTACCTATGCAACCGGGACCGCTTCTCCGGCAGCGAGAAAGATCCTGGAGGAAAAAGGAATTGATCCGGGCACTGTGAAGGGTAGCGGCCGAGACGGTAGGATTATCAAGGAGGATGCATTAAAGGCCGTTCCTTCCATGGGGACACCCACCGGAGGTAAACGGGGAGAGAGCCGTACAAAGCTGTCCATGCTCCGCAGAAAGGTAGCCGAAAGACTGGTTTCCGCCAAAAACGAGACGGCAATGCTTACCACTTTTAACGAGGTAGACATGTCGCCCATCTTTGAACTGCGAAAGAAGTACAAGGAAACTTTTAAGGAGAAACATGAGGTTAGCCTGGGATTCATGTCATTTTTTACCAAGGCGGTGATACGGGCACTTCAGTTATTTCCGGCCGTGAATTCCATGATTGACGGGAAGGAAATGATCACCTATGATTTCTGTGATATCAGTATTGCAGTCTCCGGTCCGAAAGGTTTGATGGTTCCCGTAATTCGCAATGCCGAAAACCTGACATTCCGCGGGATTGAAACTGAGGTAAAACGACTTGCTATTCGAGCCAGAGACGGGCAGATCACTGTGGATGAAATGACCGGTGGGACCTTTACCATATCTAATGGTGGAGTTTTTGGTTCCATGTTATCTACCCCCATTATTAACCCGCCCCAAAGTGGCATCCTGGGCATGCACAACATTGTGGAACGTCCTGTGGTTAAGGACGGAGCTGTTGCCATTGCCCCGGTAATGTACGTGGCTCTATCCTATGACCACCGAATTATTGATGGCAGGGAGTCTGTAGGTTTTCTGGTTGCGGTAAAGGAAGCACTGGAAAATCCTGTGGAGATTCTGATGGACGGGAATATAGAAAAGGCGCTGGAACTTTAGTTGATAGAAACCGGCCTAGGCTTCCGGTCTGGACTGCTTAGGCGGCTTGATCCGAAGGTATAGACAGTCCTTGTTGTAGTCGATTAAGGCCTTCCCTTTTTTTAAGACATCGGCGCCTATGATCCCGTCAACCGGAAAGGCTTTGTGAGCCTCTAAAGCTTCGTTGACATGGATAAGATCAAAGAGCACGATCTTTAATTTGTTTTTGGTCCAGTCTCCTATTTCTAATTTGTTTTTTGAAGAAATCAGGGTAGCCATATTTGTGGCCCCCGCGCCGGCTGCTTTTACCTCGGATTCTTTGGTGATCAGGTTGAAGTACTCAATTTTATTGAAGCTTACACAGGTATTGGAGGCTCCTGTATCTACAATGAATCGCCCGGGCTGTCCGTTGATCTTGGCCCTGATCTCAATATGATTGGTTGCAGTATATACGAAGGGGATCCGGATATAATTTTTCTTCTGCAGAAATTTTTTCAGGCTGGCCATTTAAGGTTGTTTTGACAAAGATAATCCTATTTTTGTTCCATGAATATTACTGATACCCATTGTCATCTTTATCTGGAGGCATTTAAGGAAGATATTGAAGCGGTTATATCCAGGGCTATGGAGCTGGGGATTTCCCGTTTCTTTCTCCCGGCTATCGATTCAGAATACACCAGCGCCATGTTGGAATTGCAGGCCGCTTATCCCGAACAGGTGTTTTTGATGGCCGGACTGCATCCCACGCATGTGAAGGAAAATTACAATGAAGAGCTGGAGCATGTTAAAGCCTTACTTTCCGACAGGAAGTATTATGCCGTGGGGGAGATTGGTATTGATTTGTATTGGGACCAATCCTTTCTTACACAACAGCAGGAAGCGTTCAGAACCCAGATCCGATGGGACAAGGAATACGGATTGCCAATTGTGATCCACTGCCGGGAATCTTTTGATGAGATCTTTGATATACTGGAAGAGGAAAAGGGAGAAAAGCTCCGGGGAATATTTCATTGCTTTACCGGAACACTCGAACAGGCAAAACGGGCAATAAGCTACAACATGAAATTGGGCATAGGAGGGGTAGTTACTTTTAAGAATGGTAAGATCGATCAGTTTTTGGATCAAATCGATTTGGAACACATCGTATTGGAAACCGATTCCCCGTATTTGGCACCCGTGCCCTATCGCGGGAAAAGAAATGAAAGCAGCTATTTAATACACGTTCTGGAAAAACTTGCGGTTATTTATAAGACCTCGATTGAGGAAATTGCATGTATCACAACAGCCAATTCCAG
>JABDRK010000375.1 GCA_013041785.1 Eudoraea sp. | reverse complement strand
CCCTTAACAAACCGGGATTTGTAGACACTGAGAAATTCTATGACCGCTTCCTGAGTTCTTTTAGTGAAGACGATTTCAGTGTGCTCAATACGCCTATATTGGTTACTGCAACCAACTTGTTAACCGGAGAACCAATAGTTTTCAGCGAAGGTGAACTTATCAGACCTATACTTGCTTCTGCGGCTTTTCCAGGGGTATTTGCACCCGTCAAAATTGGGAATTCTTATTTTGTAGATGGGGGGGTCCTGAACAATTTTCCGGTGGATTTGGTTACAGGACGATGCGAGAAGATTATCGGTAGTTATGTTAATCCCTTTGAAAAACGAGATTATAAAGACTTTAAGCATTCTCTGTCTGTCCTGGAACGCGCATACCAGATACGGGCTTCCCGCGACTCCCTCGCTAAATTTAAGAACTGTACCCTGGTCATATCCCCATCAGGATTAAAACGCTTTAATATTTTTAACCTAAAGGATCTGGATACTATTTATCAATTGGGATATGAAGCCACCCTCAGGGCTTTGGAAGCCTGGCCGGATGGTTTTCCCTGAAGGAAATGACAAAGTAGGATATAAAAAAAGCTTCCAAACACCCGACAATTACATGGACAGGCCAGGATTTGGAAGCTTTCGCAACTAAAATAGAAGTATCAAGAAATCAGCACCTTTTTAGGCTCTTTTTTCTTGGCTTCCTCCTTTTTCATAAGCTTAAAGCTCAAGATACCATCTTTGTATTTGGCTTTAATTTCTTCTTCCATTACGCTTTCGGGTAATAGCAAGGATCTTTCAAAGGCTTTGTAACTGAATTCCTTCCTTGTGAATTCTTCTTCCTTTTCCTCTTCTCTGACTGATTTCTCTGCAGAAATCCGGAGGTAACCTTCATCTATGGTTACGTCAAAATCTTCTCTCGCGAATCCTGGTGCGGCCAGTTCAATCTCAAAATGATTATCTGACTCTTTAATGTTCAGGGCTGGTTCCCCAGTTCTGCCATTCCAGAAGTGATCATTCATCAGGCCTCTTTTCCACCAAGGGTTATCGAAAAAATCTTCCATGTCGAAAAAATCGGAAGTAACCAGATCAGTAAAAGGTCTTGTCCTTTTTTTAAATTTTACGAGTGACATGATAAATATTTTTGGGTTAAACTTCAATAGGCGAACAATCTAATTGTAATTACCCTGCTGTGAAATGATCCTGATCATGCAGGGCATTAATTCATTGAAGGAGAAGCAAATTCAGGCCGGAAAAAGAAGGCTTGTTTGTGTGGGGGATATGTCAAAACCTGACAGAAGTCATAGTCAACCTGAGTAGGAAGGTGTAGTTTTAGGAAGGTTTAGAAGACCTGTTCCAAAAGTGAGTATTAACGTATAAAACCGTGATTATGCCAACGAAGTTATTGCTGAAATATATAGCCGAGAATAATTTCAAAGACTTTTACGACAAAATAAAATCCCTGGTCCCTGAATTGGAGCGATTTATGGTAGCCAGTCTCAAGGTATCTGAAAACCAGGGGAAAATAGACCGGCAGTACTATGATCCCCAGGGAATGCTCGATGAAGTGTACCTGGATGTATTTCAGGGATTTTCTGAGGATATGGACCTCAAAAATCTGAAAAGGTTGCTGTTCGAAAAATCAATTGAAAAAATAGACGATTTGGTCAAACATGAGGCAGAATTTTCAACGGATATCCATGCGGATGATATTCTCAAGCGGGAATTGAACCGCTTGCAGGAGAAATGGTTCGTAGATATTGACGGAGACCTTTTATTAAAGACCGAGTTAGATGATATCTCCTACAAACAGGATCATCACTGGTCCCCTGTAATTGTATTGGATGATGACCTGGAAAGGCAGTTGATTGCCAAACTGGACCTTGATGAAGCGGCATTGCTTGCTGAGGAAAAAAAGGGTTGGATGGGGACTACGTATAACGCCATTCCCTCCAGGAGCCGCCATATTCTCGAATTGTTTGTGTTTGGAGAACAGTCTGAAGGTGATATTGCCAATATAATGTCCGTCGATAGGCAAAAAGTTGATCGCGTCCTTAAGATCATCACAGAAAAATTCAGGCTAATCTAAATTCTTACAAGTCGATACTCAGGGCTATCGGACAATGATCTGATCCATAGATATCTGATAGTATTTCCACCTCCTGCAAACGGGGAAGCAGTACATTGCTTATTAGAAAGTAATCAATCCGCCACCCGGTGTTCCGCTCGCGGGCCTTAAAGCGATAACTCCAGTAGGTATAGGCTTCAGTTTCGGGATGGAGGTGCCGGAAGGTATCGATAAAACCAGCTTCGATAAAATTATCCATCCCATCGATTTCAATTTGGGTATATCCGGCCGTTTTATTGTAGTTGGATTTATCATTTTTAAGATCGATAGGACGATGGGCCACGTTAAGATCTCCACAAACGATCACAGGTTTTTTTTGTTCCAGTGTTTTAAGGTAGTTGAGAAAACTGGCGTCCCAGGCCTGCCGATAACCAAGGCGATCCAATTTCTGCCCGGAATTGGGTACATATACATTGACAAGAAAGAAATCCTTGTACTCAGCACAAATAATCCTTCCTTCCTGATCAAATTCCGGAACCCCCATATCACGGGAAATATCCTGCACCGGTATTTTACTTACTATGGTAGTACCCGAATACCCTTTTTTCTCTGCTGAATTGATGGAACATCTGTGGTCTTGCCAGGGAGACAGGGCTTTTTCAACTTCTTTATCCTGGGCCTTGGTTTCCTGCAGGCAGAGGATGTCCCAGCCTGTGGTTTCCATGGATTTAAAAAAATCCTTTTTAATCACAGCTCGGATCCCGTTCACATTCCAGGAAATGATTTTCATGCCAGGTGTTTGAAAGTGCTTCCAAAGAGGTTCTGCCGAAACTTGTTGTTAAGACGAGTTTACTCGCAAAAATAATGCAAAGATGCGTGTTAAATGCCTATAATTTTCCGATATTCGTCGGTCTATAAGTCAGGAATATTTATCTCCTTAACGGCTATTGGAGTGTTAGCTCAGCTGGTTTAGAGCACCGCCTTGACAGGGCGGGGGTCGTTGGTTCGAATCCAATACACTCCACAGGGACACCTCGTAGACTTTATGATTTTTTTTGGTGGTCAGTTAACAATC
>JABDRK010000374.1 GCA_013041785.1 Eudoraea sp. | reverse complement strand
GTTTTGGTCTTTCCCGTTCCCGTAGCACCCGCTATTAACCCATGGCGGTTCAGGGTTTTAAGCGGTACTTTTACAAAGGCCCCGGGGACCGGTTCTCCTTCGTACATGGCGGAACCCATTATCAGGTAATCTCCTTTGGTAGTATAGCCCTTTTCGATATGGGCAAAAAATTCTTCCTTGCTTGGCATAGCTGAAATTTAGGCTAAAAATAGGCTAATTTTTTGGGAATTGGGCAGTGTTCAATCCCTGTTTTCACTAGAAATCCATCTGTATTCGGAAGCGGATATGACAGGTAAATACTATCTTTGCCGAATGGCAGATGAACAAGTGATGGCACGCGTGGATGAAGGGACGATGCTACCCCTGATGGAGGCGTTTTACACGATTCAGGGTGAAGGTTACCACAAAGGAACTGCCGCCTATTTTATAAGGGTTGGCGGATGTGACGTGGGCTGCCATTGGTGCGATGTGAAGGAAAGCTGGAATGCCGATACCCACCCTCCAACGGCAATCGATGATATTGTTGGAGATGCGGCCAAATACTCCGACACCATTGTAGTAACCGGCGGTGAACCGCTGACCTGGAATATGGCACCGCTTACTTCCGCTTTAAAAGCAAAAGGACTTCAAACGCATATAGAAACATCAGGAGCCTATCCCCTTACTGGTGTGTGGGACTGGATCTGCCTGTCTCCGAAAAAGAACAAGTTGCCGGTAGGGGATATTTATGCTCAGGCAGATGAGTTAAAGGTAATCGTGTATAATAAACACGATTTTATATTTGCAGAAGAACAGGCGGCCAGGGTAAATACGGATTGTATTTTATACCTACAACCAGAATGGAGTGTGCGTGAGAAAGTAATGCCGCTTATTGTTGATTACGTCATGAAGAACCCAAAGTGGCGGGTTTCACTTCAGACCCATAAATACCTCAATATCCCTTAAGATATAATCAGCGTCCGCCATTGGCCTGAAGGTCCAGCAGGCATTCGGAATCCAGGTCTGGTATGGCCTGCCCTTTTCCGGCACGACTTTCCAGTATACCCATAAGTCCGCTTCCAAATTCTATTTCTGCGCGCATAAGGCATTCGTTTACATCGCAGTGGTTGTTGGACTGGGCATCTTCATGTGAATTTACAGCAGGTGACCCCAGATTTACTAGTCCGATCAGATGGCCCAATTCATGGCTTAAGGCTGCTTCTTCTACATCAGCAATCGTAATCAGAGCACTGCGGCCTGCAATTTCCCGTACTGTACTTTCATGGATTACCATAGAGGTGTTTCGGTATACTGCCCCCAGGGTAACCAACCCTTGCTGTTCATCGTCCCCATCTGAGGGGGCATCGGCAAAGTAGATATAAATGGCCAGGGTATTCCCTTCGTTATAGGCCGTTCTATTATCCATTTCCAGGTCTGCCACTTCCTGCAAAGTCAGGGTTTCTTCTCCCGGAGAAGGCAGGCCTAGATATTGAATGCTAATGTTTTGCTTAAAGGTCCTGGCCTGAAGGAAGGCTGCGAAATTGTCCATAGCAACGAGCGTTGGGCGAAAGCCTTCTACATAGGCCACCTCAATGAGCAAATCCGTATAATTCGTGTTGGCCAGGATATCATGAGCAGAATCTCCGGTTGCCAAAAGGTTGGCCGATTTATCAATATCGGGTTCATTGATGGTATCCGGGTCGTTGTCTTTGGCGCAGCCCAGCAACAGTATGAAACCGGCCAAAACTAAAAATGTGGGAAATCTTTTCATAGCATTGAATTCACAATTCTGATTTATAACGCGTTGAGCAATCTTCTATTATGCTTTTTTCGATAATCGGGCCAAATAATCGTAATGATCCCCTGAATATAACAATTCACAGCTAAAGCCATGGGCTTCTGCAATGTCCCTTAGCAGGATGAAATCTATGTAGAACCATGGGAAAGGGTTATCCCTTTTTCCCTGATACCCGATAGCAAAATTTAATTCCCCATAGTAATCCTTATGGGCTGGTATTCGATAACTGCCGTCTTCCTCTTCATACATGTACAGAATATCCGTACTATCTGCCAGGATTTGACCCCCTGGTTTTAAAAAAGTTTTCAGGTGTTCAAGGAAATCCCCGAGTTTGTTCACCTTCCCTGCAATTCCTATTCCATTCATCAATAGCAAAATGGTATCAAAATGCGTGCCGGAATAGGTATGGATATCAGCGACAACCGTGTTTTTAATGCCCCTTTTCCGGCAGACATCGATAGCGCCGGGTGAAGCATCAAGGGCAGTTACTTCAAATCCCTGATCCTGGAGATAAAGGCTGTGGCTTCCGGCACCACACCCCACATCCAGGACACTTCCTTTGCAGCCTTGCAGGGCCACCTGTTCCAATTGCGGCATCTCAGCAAAATTGCGAAAAAGGTGCGGCAGGGGTAGTAAGTCCTCCTGCTCCAAAGAAGAGTAGGTTACAAGGTCTTCCGTGTAGTTTCCATCCTGATAATCCTGAAGTGCCTGTCCGTATAGGTCCATCGCTGTATATTTGCGAATTGATTACAAAAATGAGACTTTTAAGGCGATTGCAAAAATAACAGCGCGGATGAAGGAAGGGGAACAAGAAGGGAAGATGGAAAAAATGTTGGAAATCCTGCCAGCTCTTGCGGCAAGAAAGCAACAGGAGAACAAACGCTTTTTCAAAGCTTTGAAAAAGAAGACACCAAAGCATTTGGATTCCCTTATGCAGGAGTTGCATACTGAAGAATTTGAACAAACCGACTGTTTGCAATGTGCCCAGTGCTGTAAGACAACAGGCCCCCTGTTTACCCAGGCCGACATTGAAAGGATATCCAAAAAACTGCGGATGAAACCGGGGAAGTTTATCGAAACCTATTTGCGATTGGATGAAGAGCAGGATTATGTTTTACAACAGCTGCCCTGTGCATTTCTGGGAGAAGACAACCATTGTATGATCTACGAATTCCGACCAAAGGCCTGTCGGGAATTCCCGCATACAGACCGTAAAAATTTCCAGCAGATCAGCAACCTGACCCTCAAAAACGTGGCCATTTGTCCTGCGGCTTACAATATTGTAGAGAAAATGAAGGCTCGTTTGAATAAGTAAAGATGACTGCCTCAAAAGCATGCGGTTTTTACTGTGAAAGTGGAAAGTGTTATTTTTATGCCCAATGGAAACCATTCTGAATTATTTTGAAACCATTCCATCTTCCCACAGGAGTGCCCTCCTGGTTTTAGGAATAACCTTTTTTTGGTTGCTTGAAGGCGCAGTGCCCCTGTTCCGGTTTAAATACAAAAAGTGGCGCCACGCACTACCCAATTTCTTTTTTACACTAACGACTATTATCATAAATTTTGCCCTGGCTTTTCTTTTGCTTAAGTCAAGTGATTGGGTTGCTGCCAATGATTTTGGTATTATCAACTGGATCACTGGAATGCCCCTATGGCTCTATGTGCTGCTGGGCGTTTTGTTAATGGACCTTATTGGTGCCTATCTGGCCCACTATGTGGAGCATAAGGTGAAACCGCTTTGGATGATCCACCTGGTTCACCATACCGATCATGAGGTAGATACCACTACCGCCAATCGTCACCATCCTATTGAAAGCCTGATCAGGTTTGCTTTCACCCTGCTGGGTGTTTTTATCGTTGGGGCGCCAATTGGTATCGTAATGCTCTA
>JABDRK010000373.1 GCA_013041785.1 Eudoraea sp. | reverse complement strand
GGATAAGGCTTATTAGAAAGAGCGCGTATTTAGGATTTTTACCTTTACTTTGTGCCCGGATAAAAGTGCCAGGTTTACAAGCTTTGGCATATTGAAATTTTATATTATCCAGAATATAGTTTAGTATATGAAAATATCCGTAATAGGAACCGGCTACGTAGGCCTTGTTACAGGCACCTGCCTTGCAGAAACAGGGAATGAGGTAGTTTGCGTCGACATTGATGCAGAAAAGGTGAAACGCATGCAAGAAGGGGAGGTGCCCATTTATGAGCCCCACCTCGATGTGCTTTTTGAACGGAACATCAACGCGGAACGTCTTATATTCACGACCTCCCTACAGGAGGGCCTTGACCATGGGGAAATTGTATTTCTGGCTTTACCTACACCTGAAGATGAGGATGGTTCGGCGGACCTAAAATACGTCTTGGGGGTAGCTGATGAGATCGGTAAACTCATGACTGAGTATAAGGTTATTGTTGATAAAAGCACGGTACCCGTTGGCACCTCAGATAAAGTGGCGACTGCCATTGCCAAAAACGCTTCCTGTGAGTTTGATGTGGTCTCTAATCCCGAGTTTCTCCGCGAAGGCTTTGCTGTGGACGACTTTCTCAAACCGGAACGCATCATCATTGGTTCTGGTTCAGAACGGGCCATAGACCTCATTAAAAAGCTCTACAAACCCTTTGTGAGGTCAGGGAACCCCATGATTGTGATGGATGAGAAGTCGGCTGAACTGACCAAATATGCAGCCAATTCTTTCCTGGCCACAAAAATCACCTTCATGAATGAAATTGCTAATTTCTGTGAGAAGGTAGGTGCGGATGTAGACAAGGTGCGCATCGGAATGGGATCGGATTCCCGTATTGGTAAACGCTTTCTGTTTCCGGGAATCGGCTATGGGGGTTCCTGCTTCCCCAAGGACGTCAAAGCCTTACATAAGTCGGGTAAAGACAATGGATATAACTTCCAGATCCTGGATTCTGTTATCCAGGTAAATGCAGCACAGAAGAAGGCGCTGATCCCTAAAATGAAGGCCTATTTTGGCAACGATCTAAAGGGTAAAAGAATCGGCATTTGGGGATTGGCCTTTAAACCCGAAACAGACGATATCAGAGAGGCTTCTTCCCTAGTGGTAATTGAAGAGCTATTGAAACTGGGCGCTGAGATAACGGCATTCGATCCCGAAGCCATGCCCAACGTAAAGCGTAAATTAGGGGATAGCATCTCTTTTGCACCCCGTATGTACGGGGCACTTGAAGAGGCTGATGCACTTGTCATTTGTACCGAATGGGGCGTGTTCCGTAATCCCAATTTTACCTTGATGAAGGAATTGTTAAAACAGCCTGTTATCTTTGATGGAAGAAACCTATATGAAGTAAAGGAAATACAGGCCGAAGGTTTTCATTATGAATCTATTGGCAGGGGATAAGAACCTGCTTAAATCTCAGCATATTGAAAAAAGTTTTAATTACCGGAGCTGCCGGATTTTTGGGATCCCATCTTTGCGATCGCTTTATAGCAGAAGGGTTCCATGTTATTGGCATGGACAATTTGATTACGGGCGACCTAAAAAACATTGAACACCTTTTTAAGCTGGAACATTTTGAGTTCTACCACCACGATGTTACGACATTCGTACACGTACCGGGGGAACTGGAATATATTCTGCATTTTGCCTCTCCTGCGAGCCCCATTGATTATTTAAAAATCCCCATCCAGACCCTTAAGGTGGGAGCTCTTGGGACCCACAACCTCCTCGGCCTTGCCAAGGAAAAGAAAGCCCGAATCCTTATCGCAAGCACCTCGGAAGTTTACGGAGACCCGCTGGTGCACCCGCAGTCTGAAGACTATTATGGAAATGTAAATACCATTAGCCCAAGGGGGGTTTACGATGAAGCCAAACGTTTTCAGGAGTCCATAACCATGGCCTACCATCGCTTTCACGGACTGGACACCCGGATCGCCAGAATTTTTAACACCTATGGTCCCAGAATGCGACTGAATGATGGTCGGGTTATTCCTGCTTTCATGGGGCAGGCGCTACGTGGTGAAGACCTGACTGTTTTTGGCGATGGCTCCCAAACCCGCTCGTTTTGCTATGTTGATGATCAGATAGAGGGAATTTACCGATTGCTGAATTCCGACTACAACTTACCTGTGAATATTGGAAACCCGGGTGAAATTTCAATTAAAGAATTTGCTGAGGAAATTCTCAGGCTTACTGGAACCGATCAAAAAATCATCTATAAACCACTGCCGGAGGACGACCCTATGCAGCGGCGACCGGATATCAGCAGGGCCAGGGAAATTTTGGGCTGGGAACCCAAGGTAAAAAGGAATGAGGGCATGACGAAAACCTGGAACTACTTTAAAACCCTCACTAAAGAGGAATTGGAAAAGAACGAGCACCGCGATTTTACCAAAAGGAACAGAAAATAAGTTGTATTTCCTTTCCCAGAAAAGCCATGCTGCATTACTGAATTAAGCCTGCAAACCCTATTTTTGCGAAAACCTCTTCAGCATGAATATTTTGATCCTTGGATCGGGAGGAAGGGAACACACCTTCGCCTGGAAATTAGCACAAAGCAAGCGTTTAGATAAACTATTTATTGCCCCGGGCAATGCGGGTACACGCTCCTTGGGCACAAACCTGCCTGTTGCTGTTAACGATTTTGAAGGAATCAAAGCAGCTGTTTTGGAACACCAAATCGGGCTGGTGGTAGTAGGACCGGAAGATCCTTTGGTAAACGGAATCCACGATTATTTTTTAAATGATCCCCAAATAAAAGATATCCCTGTAATTGGCCCACAACAAGAGGCTGCTCAATTGGAAGGAAGCAAGGAATTTGCGAAAGCCTTTATGTACAGGCATGGGATACCGACTGCCGCCTACAAAAGTTTTACTACAGAAACCCTGGAAGCAGGATATACTTTCCTGGAAACCTTGTCCCCGCCTTACGTACTAAAAGCAGACGGACTTGCTGCAGGGAAAGGGGTACTAATCCTGGAAGACCTGGAATTAGCCAAAAAAGAGCTCAGGGCAATGCTTGAAGAAGCAAAATTTGGTGCAGCCAGTGCCACTGTTGTGATCGAGGAATTTTTGTCAGGTATTGAATTGAGCTGTTTTGTACTGACCGACGGAAAGCATTATAAGATTTTACCAACCGCGAAAGACTATAAACGGATTGGTGAAGCAGATACCGGCCTCAATACTGGGGGTATGGGGGCTATTTCTCCTGTTCCTTTCGCAGATCAGGCCTTTATGGATAAGGTAGAACAACAGATCGTAATCCCCACGGTAAAAGGCCTTGAAACGGAAGAATTACCCTATAAAGGATTCATTTTTATTGGTTTGATCAATGTAGATGGAAACCCCAAGGTAATCGAGTATAACGTTAGAATGGGAGACCCTGAGACCGAAGTGGTCCTGCCTCGGATTAAAAACGACCTGCTTTCCCTACTGCTCGCAATTAGCAGAGAGGAGCTGGATAAGGTTGAACTGGAGTTTGATG
>JABDRK010000372.1 GCA_013041785.1 Eudoraea sp. | reverse complement strand
AGATAGGGTTGCAAAAATTCATTTCCATAAAGGAGGGCTCTATTTTCCTGTGGTAGAAAACATTTGATTAAAGTGCTTATTTTAACTCCTTTTGGCAGAAATCCATCTTGCGGTAAAAAGCTGATTATATTTTTTGTATCGGTAACCCTCTTTATGATTTTATCTCCTATTCTAACAAAACGATTTTCAGAGGTTTCCACCGCGTAAACAATTTTCAATAAAGTTGATTTACCACATCCATTTCTACCAAGAATCCCAACTATTTCCCCAATATTACATGACAGGAATACATCACTTAATATTGGTTTATTATTGTATGATTTGGTGATACTGTCTATATGGAGATTTTTCATAACAGTGATAATACAATCGAAATAAACAAATCAATAATTATTGTAAAAAACCATAGTTTTTTCTTTGATAAACCTAAGTTATAGTAGAAGTAATACTCTTTCTGATTCCTTAATTCATATTCATAATAGTGAACTGATAATGAAATGATTAAAAGAAAAATAAATAGGTTGAGTAAACTAAGATTAAGTAGTAGTTGTACCGGAAGTATTACTACCAGAGAAATTGGAATAATTTTCCTTTGGAATAGTATTATGTTTTTTAATAGTGAAGAACTCAATATTCAGAGGATATGATAGTGTAAAATACAACTAATTTTTGCCATTACTTAATACATTTTATGCAACACCAATATTGAATCAAAAACTAGCCCCGATACAAAAACCCCATTTTTTGGGGTTTCGTGTTTTTTGAATGATTGGGTTTGGGAAAGGATTTACGGGTAAGAATAATCAACACACACCTTCATCCCGTTACCGTAGAGTAATTTTACATCCCACCTTTTGAGGAAACACCTTGCAACAGTAAGGCGGTGGTTTTCTCCTGGATGATTTACATTCAGAAGCACCTATTTTTGCACAATGGGATTATCAAGTCTTTAATCAAAAGCCTTGCATAATACATTGTACGTATTACAAACCCCTACTTTTTGCGGATTTCTAATTCCCAAGCAAAAAAAATCAGTATATTGCTCGTTAAACAAAACTAATTTAACTCAAAGCACGAATGAAAAGATTTATTCTCGGAACCCTTATGCTAATGGGGGTTTTTGCGTATTCCCAGACGCAGCTAAGCGGAAGTGTTGTGGATGATGAAACTGGTGAACCTCTGATAGGGGCAACCATTTTGGTTGATGGGACCACAACCGGAACCACCACTAATTTTGATGGAGAATTTTCCCTGTCTGTCCCCTCCAACCCGCCTTTTGACCTGATTGTATCCTACACGGGTTATGCTACACGCACATTTGCGGTGACGGAAGCAGCAGATGATCTGAGAATTGGATTACAATTCAGTGCCACGAGTCTGGATGAAGTGGTAATTGGTGCTTCCAGAACTCCGGAACGGGTATTTGAATCTCCCGTATCCATTGAACGTTTTGGCTTGAGGGAAATCAAAAACACCTCAGCTGAATCCTTCTACGGAGGCCTCCAAAACCTGAAGGGGGTTGATATCAACACCAACAGTTTAACCTTCCAGTCTATTAATACTAGGGGTTTTGCCACTTTTGCCAACACCCGTTTTATGCAATTGGTAGATGGTATGGACAACACCGCCCCCGGATTGAACTTCGTACTGGGGAACCTGGTGGGGATGTCCGAACTGGAAGTGCAAAGCGTAGAAATCCTCCCGGGTGCCTCATCGGCACTGTATGGAGCAGGTGCCTTTAACGGGATCCTGTTTATGCGGAGTAAAAGCCCATTTGATTTCCAGGGGATCAGCGCATACTTTAAAACCGGTATAACTTCACAGGAAGCTGCAGGCGACAATAATTATTACGACTTTGGTGTACGGGCAGCACATGCCTTTAACGATAAGCTGGCGGTAAAGGCCAATTTCTCTTTCCTGAAAGGGGAAGACTGGCATGCCAACAGTACAGAAGACTTGTTTAACCCGGGTGCGGATCGCACGAATCCGGCTTATGACGGCTTGAATGTTTATGGGGATGAAGTAGCTTCTCCGCTTAACTTTGATGCATTGGCCGGCCTGCCCTCAGGTACTTTGGGGTCTGCTGTTGTCGGGCGTACGGGATATAACGAAAGGGACCTGGTTAATTACGGAGCAGAAAGTGTGAAGTCTGATTTTTCTGTGTATTACCGTCCATTTGCCGATGATTTTGAGATTATCTACAACGGTCGTGTAGGTAGAGGAAATACCATCTACCAGGGTGCCAACCGCTATGCGATTAGGAATTTTATCCTGCAGCAGCATAAGATTGAATTTCGAAACAACAATTTCTTCGTTAGGGGGTACATCACTTCCGAAAATGCCGGGGATTCTTATGACTCACGTTTTGCGGCGATAAATGTTAACAATGCCTGGAAAGAAAATACCCAATGGTTTACAGAATATGCCCAAACCTATATTGGAGCCAGGCTTGGCGTTGGAACTGGCGTACTGGCTGATGATGCTACGGCACATGCCGTTGCGAGGCAGGTTGCTGATACCGGGAGATTGATTCCCGGAACCCCACAATTCCAAAGTGCTTTTAATCGCGTAATCGCCGACGGGGACCTCACCACCGGAGCAAAGTTTATAGACAATACCAAGTTCCGTCATATAGATGCCAATTACAATTTTAGCCACCTTACCAGTGAGATTGCCGATATCCAGATTGGGGGTTCCTTCCGGGAATATGAATTGAATTCCCAGGGCACCATTTTTACGGATATAGACGCGCCCATAACCTATAATGAATATGGCGCCTATCTGCAGGTTCAGAAAAAACTATTGGATGAGCGTTTAAAGTTTACAGGTTCTGTACGTTATGATAAAAACGAGTTCTTTGATGGCTTCCTTTCGCCCAGGGTTTCCCTGGTATATACCGCAGGGGCGAATAAGAACCAGAACTTTAGGGTATCCTATCAGCAAGGTTTCAGGAACCCAACTACGCAAGACCTGTTTATAGGCCTGAATGCCGGTAGGGCGATTCTGGTAGGTTCAGCACCAGCTAACCTGGATAGGGATGTACGTACCTTTGCCTTAAGTAGTTCTGGGGCTGCACTTGTTGGTACCGATCAAGTTACTTTGACCGGGCGTGCTGCCTATGAAAACGCCTATTCTTTAAGTTCGGTTCTCGCAGGTAATCCTACTGCAGTGAACACTCCATTAGTGCAGCCGGAAGAGATATCTGCCTATGAGGCAGGCTACCGTGCACAATTTGGCAAAGTGGTTATAGATGTAAGTGGATACTTTAACAAGTACACGAATTTTATCTCCAATACTACCGTGTTGTCACCATTATATGGTCAGGCAGGAGATGGTGGTCTATCACTTTTGGCACTGCAAAATGGTGACCGAGTGGCATATCAAACCTATACAAATGCTGAGGTTGATATTGAGTCTTATGGGGTTACAGCCGGCGTAGATGCCAAGGTCTTTGGTAATTTTGATATAGGCGTGAATTATACCTATGCCGATTTGGATTTTAATCAGGCAGCTTTTCCTGATTTCCGAACCAATTTCAACACCCCAAACCACAAGGTTAAAGCCTCCTTTGGAAACACACAATTATTCGAGAATTTCGGATTTAATGTAAATTATCGCTGGAGTGATACCTATTTCTGGCAGGCGACGTTTGCCGATGGAGATATTCCATCTTATAGTGTTTTGGATGCACAGATCAACTATGAGGTGCCCAGTATTAAGTCGATTTTTAAAGCTGGAGGATCCAATATCCTGGGCGAGGAGTATTTCTCAGCAATTGGTACCGGAGCGGTAGGATCTATCTTCTATGTTTCCTGGACCATAAACCCATAAATTTCAAATACAAAAACTTAAAAAGCACCGGGAAACCGGTGCTTTTTTATTGTCAAAAAAAGACGTGTAAACCATTTAATTTTCATTTGGAATACCCTATCTTTGCAGCCGAAAAATGGATCTGGATTGCGATTTATTCCAGACCAATAGCACGCTAAAAACCCTTTAAATTAAAAATTAGCACAATGGCTAAAATCACAGGCAAAATTGCGCAGATTATCGGACCCGTTATCGATGTTGAGTTTAAGTCCGGATCTGATCTCCCAAAAATTTTCGATTCCCTGGAGATCACCAAAGAAGACGGTACCATATTGGTACTAGAGGTGCAGTCGCACATTGGTGAGAATACCGTAAGAACCGTCTCCATGGACTCCACTGACGGAATGAGCAGGGGGGTGGAAGTAGTTGCTACAGGTAACCCTATTCAAATGCCGGTTGGGGAAGATATTTATGGTAGGCTGTTTAATGTGATTGGTGATGCCATTGATGGAATGGAAAACCTTCCCAAGGCAGGAAAAAACGGTCTCCCCATACACAGGGAGGCGCCTAAATTTGAGGAACTTTCCACTTCAACGGAAGTACTGTTTACCGGGATCAAGGTTATTGACTTGATCGAACCCTATGCAAAAGGGGGTAAAATCGGACTATTCGGTGGTGCTGGAGTTGGAAAGACAGTATTGATTCAGGAATTGATCAACAACATTGCCAAAGGACACGGAGGTCTTTCTGTATTTGCTGGTGTTGGGGAAAGGACCAGGGAAGGTAATGACCTCTTACGCGAAATGTTGGAGTCCGGTATTATCAAATACGGGGATGATTTTCTTCACTCCATGGAAGCTGGCGGATGGGACCTTAGCAAGGTAGATAAAAAAGCCATGAAGGAGTCCAAGGCCACATTTGTTTTTGGGCAGATGAACGAACCTCCCGGAGCAAGGGCTCGGGTTGCCCTTTCCGGGCTGACCATTGCAGAATACTTTCGTGATGGGTCAGGTGAAGGACAAGGCAAAGACGTACTCTTCTTTATAGACAATATTTTCCGATTTACTCAGGCCGGTTCTGAGGTATCTGCACTCCTTGGACGTATGCCTTCGGCGGTGGGATATCAGCCTACGCTGGCCACTGAGATGGGTGAGATGCAGGAGCGGATTACCTCTACAAAAAGGGGTTCAATTACTTCTGTACAGGCGGTTTATGTACCTGCGGATGACTTAACAGACCCAGCACCGGCTACTACTTTTGCCCACCTGGATGCCACAACAGTGCTTTCCAGGAAAATTGCGGAGTTGGGTATTTATCCGGCGGTAGATCCACTGGATTCTACCTCAAGGATTTTAGCTCCCGAAATATTGGGAAATGAACATTATGATTGTGCACAACGTGTAAAAGAGCTGCTGCAGCGGTATAAAGAGTTGCAGGACATTATTGCCATTCTTGGTATGGAAGAACTTTCAGAAGAAGATAAACTTGCTGTGGGCCGGGCCAGGCGTGTACAGCGCTTCCTTTCACAGCCCTTCCATGTAGCAGAGCAGTTTACGGGAATACCCGGAGTGTTGGTTGACATCAAAGAGACCATCAAAGGCTTTAATATGATCATGGATGGGGAATTGGATCACATTCCTGAATCGGCCTTTAACCTGAAGGGTACCATCGAAGAAGCTATTGAGGCAGGAGAAAAAATGATTGCCGAGGTTTAAGCTTTCTTACAAAATTAGTAAAGCGCAGTTATGTATTTAGAAATTGTCTCACCCGAAGCCACCTTATTTTCAGGAGAAGTAAACTCGGTTACCGTTCCCGGAGTTAACGGGGAATTCCAAATGCTGGAAAACCACGCCCCTATTGTATCCCTTTTACAAAAAGGAGTGGTAAAGTTTGATGGGAATATCAGGCTGGAAGAAGAGGTTGAGGCCAAGTTTTCAAAAGATCCTAAAGGGAAAACCACCTTATCTATCAACAGCGGAACCGTGGAATTGAAAGACAACAAAGTGATTGTCCTTGCAGATTAAATAACCGGATTTTTAGTATAAGAAAAGCCATACCGCGATGTATGGTTTTTTTATTTCAGAATTAGAAGAAACCAATCTTTACCATTAGAATTATATTGACATAGATCTTCGAACCCCACTGCGTAATGGGCGAAGAG